>DASXPQ010000274.1:0-3964 GCA_036493575.1 Pirellulales bacterium | reverse complement strand
GTACGACAAATGCGGTCGTTCTTGCGCCGCAATTTCCGTAAGCTTAGGGATATCTCTGTATGGTCCTACGCAAATCAATCCGCGGCGACCAACTGCGTCTGATGAGGCGTCCAGCTCACAATACCCAATTGAGAACTGACGTGCCTTTTCGCCCCGCCCAGCGAGGCAGGTGTGCGCCCCGTTTTTCGGAGAGGTCCTGTGGAAATACGCGCTTGATATTTTCAACCCTAATAAGCGTTGGCTTATCACATACAGGCAGCGCTCAAACACCTCGCGGAAAATCTCCTCTTCGCTCATTAACCCTGGTTCGGGGTCAACTCGAATAAAACCCCAATTCTCATCGCCCGTGCCTGACAGGTAGTCTGTATTCCAAATAGCTACAACACGTTCGGTGCTGCTCGCAGCTATTCTAAGCGGCCCAACGCTTAGCACTCCGGCTCGAAGCTGTGGCAAAGTTAAAACTAATTCAAGATCGTCTTCGAATGCTTCGCGGTTTTTTGAATCATCAATAAGCCACGTGGCGGTATCTTTATTAAAGGCGAGGTATTTCATCTTGGCTCATCTGCAATTTGTCGTTGTAGAGTGTCGACGGTATGTTCGTTGAAATCCGGCGATCCCAGCCGAACGTACAGGGATACAAACCTTGTAAGAAGATCGCTTAAAAAATCCTTTAACAGGGTCAACGTTTTTAAGGGTTTCTTTTCCCTGAATGCTTCGGCGAAAGGAATACGTCCGACGTGCTGGCCAATTGCTGCATCCCAATCATGGATTGACAGGTCTTGCGATAGATCAAATAGTTCGATCGGTGCGGTGAGTGGATAGCGAAACAGTGCGACAGCATGCCGCGGGATCGCGGACCATTCTTCATCCTCTCCGTCGGACGGCAAATAGTGAAGGTCGGATCGGTAAGAGTTGCAAATAATCTTTTTGATGATCTGGCTAAATTGTTTTTCACCGCAGATTTGCTGTAGCTTAGGCATTTCAGTGAGACCGAATGATTCTCGAGTGATTAGCTTAATTTGCGAAGTACATGCTAATAATCGCTCCACGAGCTGATTGATTTTCTGCGTTTTTCCGTCTCCTATTTTCGCCTTGACGACCGCCTCAAACTTCTCTATTTCGACGCCATCAGGCAGGCGTGAGGTAAGCACTTTTGATTCATTGTCACCGATTTCCAGCTGTGTTGATAAAGGGCGTGCCTGATTTTGGATTTCAGTCAAAGCGCCTGTGCAAGAAAACCAATGGGATATCGGTACCACCGGTAGGTATGTCAGCGTTTCGACCTTCTGGTTAGCAAGATCACACGCCGGCGTAATGACGATCCCTGCACATCGTTTACATTTCAATAGTCCATGTGTCGGCAAATCAGCCCAAATGTCGCCGGGCGCGTGCACTACTGACGGGTGGTAACTGTAAAATTGTCTTGTTGATGGGATATAACGGGACATTTTTCAGTTGTGTTGAAGCGATGCAGTGTTTCGATGCAATGAAGAGTTTGCGCCATTTGATTGTAGCAAACGCGTCGCCAATGAACATTTTAGGAAATCATGGCATCGAATCACCTGCAATATTCGTTCTTGAAACGCCCGCCTTAGCTCGCGAAAAGTTGCGGTCCGAATTTTGGCGACTACGTTTTGCTTTTAGACGATCCAGCGTTGATGCCGTTATTTGGGCATAAGTCGACCGCTTTGTCGATCTTTTGGATTTGGGCGTAGCCCGCTTGGTTAATGCAGCGGCGCGTTGAGCTTTTCGGTCGGACGCGGCAGAGCGAGTGGCACCCGAACTAAGAAATTTCGAAGACCGAGGAGGATGAGCAACCCTAATCAAAACACAAATCCGTCCCCCTAACTCAACCAAATCCCCTGCCGGTCGTTGGTTATCTTCATCGTATCAAGGCAGTGCCAGCCGGAGGTGTGTTCCCAGACGCGGATGTGGCCGGGCATGCCGGGGCCGAGGGTGCACATCAGGTCGTCTTGGCCGTCGTTGTCCCAATCGAACGTGCCGAGGATGGCGCTTTCGTAGTGGCTGGGAAGGCTGAACACGGTGTCGATCAGGTGGCCGTTGGTGGCGTTGAAGTAGCGGGCTTTGGCGGGGACGCTGCCGCCGGTGCCGGCGACTAGGTCGAGCACGCCGTCGCCGTTCATGTCGCCGATGGCGACGAACACGCCCAAGTGGTTCGACGTGCCGCTGAACGGATTGAAGGTGAGCGTGTGGTGGAAGGTTTGGCCATCGTACACGTGCACCAGTGAATCGCGGCCACTGCCGACGACGATGTCGGCGAAGCCATCTTTGTTGATGTCGCCGGCCGAGACCCGCGCGCCGCCGGCGGCAAGCGAACGGCCGAAGGCCATGAAGTGGGTTAACAGCGAACCGTCTTTGCCGCTGTACACGCAAACTTCGGGCTGCCAACCTTGATCGGCGCCGACGACAATGTCGGCATAGCCGTCGTTATTCACGTCGGCACTGGCGACAAACACGCCAATGTGCTTGCGCAGCGCTTCTTTTTGCGGGAAGGCGCGGAAGGCGTCGATTCGGTCGAACGTTTTGCCGTCGAACACTTTCACTTGCAAATTGCCGCTGGGGCCTTGGGCGCAAATGATGTCGTCGACGCCGTCGCCGTTCACGTCGCCGGTGGCCACGCGCACGCCGCCGAAGAATGTGCCGAAGGGCTTCAGCGTTTTCACCAGTTGCATGTGGCCGTTACTATCGCGGCGATAAACCCGGGCTTCGCCCTCTTCGCGGAAGCCGGTGCCAACGACAAAGTACTTGCCGCCGCCCGCCGGTGGCGGAGTGGGGGTGGTCGATGTCCACGGCGTGAACGTGACCGTGGCCGTGGTGGTGCCATCGGGGACGGGATCGAACTTCGAGGGAACATTCGGCGGCGTGGCGACGAAGTTCGGCGATTCGTCGTACGCGAAGCCGTAGGTCTGGCCCATCGTGTTACCCTGGGCATCTTGTGCCGGCGACGGCGGCGGCAAGAAAATATTGCTGTTGCTCACCTGCGCGGTGTGCATGAACCATGAGAAGTAGTTGAACGTCTGCCCGGTGGGATACCAGTTGGTTTCGGTATTCCAGTACAGCGAATTGCTGCCGGCAGTGCCGCTGGTGCCGCCCTGCAATGCCACGCCGCGGTTCAGGGCCTCGACAAGTTGCACTTCCAAAGCCAACACAATCGATTGGGCGTTGCCTTGCTGGCCGGTTGGGTACGCAACCAACGTGTTGCCCGAGTCGTCTGCAAACACGCCGTTGTTGGCGAACACCTGCGTGCCGGAGGTTTCTCCCTGGTTCGGCGCACCGGGATCTTCGTTGAGTGGCGAGAAAATGTAGAACTCGTAACCGTTGGGGTTGGTGCAAGCGCTGTCGGTATAGCCGACGAAATCGAGCACGTTGTAAGTTTGGCCACCGATCGAAGTTGTATTGGGTGTGCCTTGGTAGTAATCGCCCGTTGGACCCAGCAGGCCGACAAGATTGCTGGACGTGAACAGCGTGGTCAAAGTGGTATTGAATGTCGAGTCCAAGGTGGCGGAGCCTGGTCCGCCGTTAGTTAAAAACGTGCCGGGGTTGACGATGTTCACTGCTTGGTTGTCGACGGTTTGGGTGTTGGCATAGAGCGCGTTGTATGCCGCTTGCAAACCGGAAGGGACGTTGGCTGAAACCCAGGTGGAGTAAGACTCCATGATCGACTGGCGATTGATCGTGGCCGATTGGCCGCTGGCGTAGGTTGGTTGGCCAACTTGCAAACCGCCGTTGAGGGTGACGTTGATGGGCACGCTGAAGCCGTCGACTTCCGAGACGTCGATCGTCGGCTTTGAATAAACGTTCGGTGTGGAGGAATTGTAGGGCTGCGTTAGCTCGATGGTTTGCGAAATGTACGAACCTTGGCCGTTGGGAAGCACATTGAACGGCGGGTTCGTGGGCTGCGTGACGGAGCTGCCGCTGGCGGTGTAGGGCAAGTACGGCGCGG
>DASXPQ010000273.1:0-3448 GCA_036493575.1 Pirellulales bacterium | reverse complement strand
AGTTGTCGAAACACCGGATTCATGTAATTTGCATTCATGGCTGGGGCCTTTCTGACCCTCCCGGAATTCCCTGCTAAATAGCCCGGCGATAAGTCCTTAAAACCTTGCTACTTCTTGAATTGTGTCTTTTTAACGATTTCTTCCATTCCACGCTGATCGCTGCCAGCACCCGGTTCTTGGCTGCCTCGTTGTGCTCCAAAACGTCTTCTTTCCTGCCGCAAAACAAGACACCCAGATAACTCAATACTCCTGAAAACTAGATGCCAGCCACGGTAAATTGTTACAAAAACTTTGCAGCTATCAGCTCCAATCCAGCCAGGCGACCATTAGTTTTACGAAACTAACTGTCTGATGGTCTACTTGAACTTGGCTGCCTCACCCTCCTTCTGCGACACTTGGTTCGAATAATCGGTTCATACCATTATCCGTGGAAGCGCATCCCTAGCCCAATTAAAAGCTTATGTCATTTTCGTAATGCCGGCCGAAACCCTCGAATCCTAAGGCTTTCCGTGCTGTCTTCAGTCTGGGCTAGAAATAACGCCCTCGGATCGAACTGAACCCGCCTGCCAAACTTGGTCGATTGAACCGAATAAGGAGTCCGGACCGGCAGTCCTGTCTGTACCGCTGCCTGCCAGTCCTGCACCGACATGGCTCGGGCCAGAAGGAGCAAACGTCATGCCTGTTTGCCCCCTTCAAAGCCCTACCAGACCGTGCGGTAATTCCTGCCTCATTACACGTTCACATCCTTAGACGCCGATCACGGACCGGGGGGTTCCTTTGAAAGTATCTTCGTGCCCAAAATTCGGGCCATTTTATTGCCAGCTTTTAGTGACCGCTTGCTGCACAGTCGGGCTTCTCAGCCCTCAACGGTCTCACGCCGCCGACCTACGCATCCGCTCGGCCAAGCCTGATGGCACGCCCATCCAGGTTACTGCCCAATTGGTCGTCGGCGGCAATATCGAAATCGCCGCGGACAGTAACGCCGACAACGGCGCAGCAACCAGCGCCGATAAAAACGCCAAACCGGCTGCCGGCAAGAACACTCAAACCGTTCCCATGAGCGTCGTAGCGCAATTCAGCTACGACGAACAACGCCTCGACGACGGTGCCGGTCAAACGCAGCGCCTCGCCGTCCGATATTACGACGACGCCCAGGCCGTCATCAAAATCGCCGACAAAATCACCAAGCCGCAATTGCGCGACAACCGCAAACTCATTTCTGTCGTCGCTAACAAAGACGCCGCCTATCTTTCCTCCCCCGACGGCCCGCTAACCCGCGACGAACTGGAACTCATCGACATTCCCGGCAACACCGCCATCCTCGATCAACTGCTTCCCGAGTCCGACACCCAAATTGGCAACCGCTGGAAGCCGTCCGCCGACGCCATGGCTCGGTTCTTGTGCCTCGACGCCGTCGGCCACACAGAAGTAGAGTGCCTGCTGACCGCCGTCAAAGACAACAAAGCAGAAATCGATTTCAATGGCACCCTCGGCGGCGCAATCGACGGCGTCGCCACCGAAATCGAGCTCAAAGGCAAACTGCTGTTCGATAACGATCTGCAGCTCCCCAAAACGCTGCTACTGGCCATCAAGGAACAGCGGGGTATCGGGCACGTCAGCCCAGGCCTCGACGTTGTCGCCAAATTGCGGTTGAACATCGCGCCCCGGCCCGATTCCAAACTCCTCAATTCCGAAATGGTGCAATCAGCCAAGCTGCCCGACACCGATGCCGCCCCACCCCTGGAATATATCGCCGATTCCAAAGGCTATCACTTTGTGTACGACCGACGCTGGCACCTCACCCGCGACGATGCCGATCTGCTGGTCATGCGCTTCATCGATCGCGGCGATCTGGTGGCCCAGTGCAACGTGGGCGCGTCTCCGGTCTCTGTCGATAAACCGCTGGAACTCGCCGAATTTCAAACCGATGTGCAAAAAGCCCTCGGTCAATTGTTCGGCAAATTCGATCGGGCCACCGAAAGCACAAGTTCCTCAGGCGTTCGGGTCTTGCGCTCCGTCGTCGAAGGCGCAGCCGCCCAGTTGCCCATCCAGTGGCGCTATTATCTCGTGCACGATAGCAAAGGCCACGGGGTCACCCTCATCTTCACCATGGAATCCCCGCTGGTCGATCAATTCCACGATCAAGACTTGCCCATCATCAACAGCGTGGAATTCCTCGATCCCAAACTCGCCTCCGGCGGACCCGCGATTTCAGACCCTCGCTAACCGACCGCCCCAATCGCGGAAGCTCAGTCGCGTAAGTTCAATCTTCCAAGCACCGCTATATCCGCCGCTCTCGCGGTGCGATAACTGGATACCCTCACTGGCCTCTTCAAGGTAAAGTGATGGTAATTCTCCGTCTTCAATTTGCAGAAACACTAGACGGATCAACCGCCGGTTCGCCATGATGCAAATAATTCTCTTCGAAGATGAACTCACCGACTGTCTCGCCCCGCTCGCCTGCGCCGAGCCCGCCTTCGCCATCACCTGCGGCGGCTACAAGCTCATCCAACTAATCAGCAGCCTCGGACCGGAATCCACCATCGTCCGCAAGCATTTGGCGCGCGTTGAAGCCGAAACATTCCCACAGCGCGTGCTGCCACAAAAACCGCTCGCTGGTCCCGTGCTCTTCGTCAACGCCCGCTTGGTCCCATCCATGGCGGTCTTCGGACGATTGAAAGCACTCGCCGATGCCGGCCGCGAAGGCGCCGTCATGTCCGGCGAACAAAAAAACCAAATCGCCACCGCCCTTGTTAATTTCGACGCCCACCCACAAACCCAGGAATCGCATCCTCTCAATTTCGAACGCGTCGCTACCCTCATCAAATCATTCAAGCTCGCTACGCTCTCCGTTGACCTGCCCCTCCTCGAGTACCCGCACGACATTCTCCGCCACCACCTGGCCTGCTGCCGCGAAGATCTCGAACACCGCATTCGCACCGGCCCGCCCCAAAGTTATCCAACAGCCTCCGGTTCCCCCGGCAGCCATCCGGTCACGCCGCATCCCGGCTACCGCGAAGCACGCGAAGGCCTCTTCGTTGCCGAAAATGTCACGCTCGGCGATTACTTGGTCACCGATACCAAAAACGGCCCCGTCGTCATCGATCACGAAGCCGTCGTCGGGCCGTTCTGCTTCCTCCGCGGCCCCGTCTACATCGGCCCCTGTGCCAAAGTCAACGAACATGCCTCGCTGAAAGATTGCGTCTCGCTGGGCCATCACGTCAAAGTCGGCGGCGAGGTCGAAGGCTGCATCATCGAGCCCTTCAGCAACAAACAGCACGCCGGCTTCCTCGGCCACAGCTACGTGGGCAGTTGGGTCAATATCGGCGCCGGCACCTGCAACAGCGATCTGAAAAACACTTACGGTATCGTCAACATGCAGTACGGGTCCCAAAAAATCTCCACCGGCCTGCAGTTCGTTGGCTGCTTCATTGGCGATTACGCCAAA
>DASXPQ010000272.1:0-4259 GCA_036493575.1 Pirellulales bacterium | reverse complement strand
TGACAACCGATTGATCAACTCAAAATCGACGCTGTGGATCTGCCGGGCTAATTGTTGTTGCTCTTGGGTATTCAACTGACTCCAGAATCGCAGCAAATGCTCCTGTCCAAATCGAGCGGCTAGTTGTTGAATGTCAGAGGTGGTCGTGGAGAAGGGCATTTTAAAAGTGCATTAACAAGACAAGAGGCCTGCGGGCTAAGTAGCAGCGAAATATCAACGGCGAAAAACGGAGAAAAGGGTGAAAAACGGTCAATAAACGGTCGAAAAACGGTAAATATATGGTCGTGAAACTGAGTAAACGGTTGGGCCAATTCGGTGATGGATTGATTCGATCCGCGCGCGAGTGGTGATTGTGTTCATAGGTTCACAACGAGCTACTATTATCTCAAAAGCGATGGCCTCATTTCAACCGAAGTTTTGGGCCATGGCTCCGCATGAAAAGTCGAGAATTACTACAGCCAGCGGCGGACCCAAGCATAGGCTAATAAGCAGAGAAGCGGAAACAGTACAAAAACCACGGCATACGTATAAATTGTGGTCCAAACGTGTTTTGGCCAACGAGCCATGGCGGCAGAGAGTCGGGGATAGAGAATAGAAGCAGTGTGCAGAGCAGTGAGTCGGCGATTTGCTCAATGGGGCTCGTAGGCGACGAATTCGAACGTGGCGCTCGCTGGCTGAGCTGCCGGCGAATCCAACTTGATTTCCCATCTTACTCCCCAGGGAAGCACCAGCGTAGGCCGGATTTCACACGGCGAGCCATCGACTATCTCGGTTTCCACGTTCGGCGTGGTGTTAAATGCCGGACAAAAAGCAACGTGAACGACCGCCGTGCGCTGCTCGTACACAAAATCTGCGCGCAGCCAGCCGTCCACACTTACCGCGCCTTCCACAGAGCGGCGATAAATCAACCTTTGGGTGGCGTTTACATCTTCTTGATCCAGAACGGATAAACTTGAATTCGAATCCAGTTGGATAGCGTCGGTTTCTGTTAGGGTTGATCGGCTTGCTAAGCCACCAATTTTGACTGCCGTACGAGTATCAAATTTCTTCCGCAGTCGCCACAAGCCAACTTCGGCTGAGGCAGTGGTTAGCCAGAGCACTATGAGACCAGGCGATGAACTGCCTGGCAGGGAAATCGCAATTGCAAAAATCGGCAAAGCTAAAGTTGCCAACTGCGGCGCAAAGTTTACGCTAGTTTCGATGTCTCGCGGCCGGCCCGATTGGCTTAACACGTGGACGGCCCAAGCGGCCGTCGCCGCAATCAAACCTGCACAAATAAGAATTAACGGCGGCAACGGCGCCGCCAATCCGCCAGCCAATCGACGAACGACAAGAAACATTGCCGCCAAGGCGAGCGAGAACGACAAGATCAAGGCGGCGTCATGGTAAATACGCCGAGTGGAAACCGGTCGATGCCTTGCCGGAGTCAACCACGAAATTCTAGCAGATGCATCCATGCTGATTTTATCAACCCTTTAATTAGGGGCAAAACGAATGGATGGCGGGCGTCGGCACTTTCGCAGGTTGTTAGTCGCGCAAGCCGTCTAAACCGCTGCGGTGGCGCCAACGCCGGACGCTTCAGCCAATTCGGCAGCGCGATGCGTGCTTTCCCAGGTAAATTCCTTTTCCTTGCGGCCGAAATGTCCGCCAGCAGCGGTTTTGCGATAAATCGGCCGCCTAAGATCGAGATATTCAATGATGCCGCCGGGCGACAGTGGGAACATGTCGCGCACCAGTTCGCAAATCCGTTCGTCTTCCAGCCGGCCCGTGCCTTCGGTATCGACATACACGCTAACCGGCTGCGTCACGCCGATGGCATAGGCCAATTGCACTTCGCAGCGTTCAGATAGTCCGGCCGCCACAATGTTTTTGGCCACATGCCGGGCCATGTATGCGGCACTGCGATCGACCTTCGTTGGATCTTTACCGCTAAACGCTCCGCCGCCATGGCGACCCCAACCGCCGTAGCTATCGACGATAATTTTGCGGCCTGTTAAGCCGGTGTCGCCATGGGGACCACCCACTACGAATCGACCGGTCGGATTGATGTGATATTTGATTTTGTTGGAAGCCAGGTCACGAGGCAGGCACGGCTCGATGACTTGCTTGATCACAAAATCGGAGATTTCTTTTTGCTGTACGTTGTCGTCGTGCTGGGTGCTAACCACCACGGTATCGATGCGCACCGGCTTACCGCCGTCGTATTCCACGGTCACCTGGCTTTTGCTATCGGGCCGTAACCATTTCACCAAGCCGCGCTTACGGGCGTCGGTCAAGACGTTGGTAATACGATGCGCCAAGGCAATCGGTAACGGCATTAGCTCCGGCGTATCGTTGATGGCATAGCCGAACATCAGGCCTTGATCGCCGGCGCCAATTTCTTTGCCCTTGGTTTGATCTTCGTTAACCCCCATGGCAATGTCGGGACTCTGGCTGTGCAGCGCGACCAGCACGGAGCAGGTATCCCAACCGATGCCCCACTTCGCGTCCAGATATCCGACATCGTGCATCACATCGCGGGCCACTTGCTGAAAATCAACAATCGCCTTGCTGGTGATTTCGCCAGCTAATACACACAAGCCGGTGGTTACCAACGTTTCGCAGGCGACACGGCTCATGGGATCTTGCGCCAACAGTGCATCCAGCACACCGTCGGAAATTTGATCGGCCAATTTGTCCGGATGTCCCATGCTGACGGATTCGCTGGTGAATAAAAGTCTGCCAGATGCCACGGCTAGAATCTCCCGAAAAGAGTGTGAACGGCCGAAATTTGCGGTTGTTATGGGATGAGTTTTCCGGGCTTCAGAACTCTACAGCCCAAGGCTCAACTCCGTGGCATCCTGCCCAGCTATACTGAAACTTCCATTATAAGATGCAGGTCGTTTAGTCTGCAACCGGATGATCAAGGGGCGGCGAGTTGATGGGGACTGAAAACATCTGTAATTCAAGATTTCTGCCAAAATATGAGGGATGCAGCGGTTTGGCTGGCGTCTACTTAATAGAAACCATTGGCAGCCATCGTCACGCGAATGAATGCTCCTGGTCCCGAACTTTTGGGCCGGTTGTTAGACGAGCATGCCGCTGCGCTGACGCTGTTGGCCTGCCAGTGGTGTTGCACTCCGGAAGACGTGGTTCAAGACGCATTCCTGCAATTGGCTAGGCAGGTGGAATGCCCGCGAGATGCAGCGGCGTGGTTGTACCGCGTGGTGCGCAACGGCGCCATTTCGGCTGGTCGTGCGGAAACCCGCCGTCGTCGACACGAAGCTGCTGCAGTCGCGGAGACCAGTCATTGGTTTGAGGAGGAATCCGCCGAAATGGCTATCGATGCTCATACCGCAGCGGCGGCATTACATCAATTGCCATTGGAGGAATTTGAAGTCGTTGTGGCCCACGTTTGGGGCGGATTGACGTTTGCTCAAATCGCACAGCTTGTGAATAGCACAACCAGCACCGTGCATCGTCGTTATCAATCCGGTTTGTTGACTCTGAAAAAACTGTTAGGTGAACCGTGTCTGCCGACAAAAAATCCGGCGAAGAACTGCCCGTAGAACTGAAGAAGCTCGAATCGGCGTTGCGAAACTTGACGCCGCGCACAGCTCTGCTTAATCGCGATCAGTTAATGTACTTGGCTGGCCAAGCCAGTGCGATGAGTGCCGGTGCGCAAGGCGTGCACATTGACGATGCTCGTTCGTTCACGCCGCTCCGCCGAAATTGGTGGCCCGTTGCCACAGCCGCATTGGCGCTATTTTCGCTTGGCCTGGGCGGATTGCTGATACATGCCACACGGCCCAGCGAGCGCGTGGTGTATGTGGAGGTGTCTCGTGGCACTAATGACGGTGGCGGATTGACCGCTGGATCATTTTCCCAGGCGAATAACGTCACTGTGGGGACGTCGTCAGCCAGTAGTGAGGGAAGCTATTTTCAGCTCCGCAATTTGGTGCTGACTCATGGAATCGAAGCCTTGCCGATATCTCCCGCGTTGGGCCGCCCTGTGGAACCGCAAACTATCCAGTCCATTTGGCCGGTGTTGAATTCCCATTTACTCGGCGATGAGTCCTAAACATTGGTCCCCCCCAACTCGAAAGCATTCTTGCCATGCGTAGTCCTAGATTCTTTGCTTGTGATTCGATCTTCCTATTGTCGTTGTTTGCGATCTGGCAGCGATCTACACTTGCTGACGAATCAACTCCGCCACCGCAACAATCACAATCCAGCGGCGCGGCCGATCAGCTTGAGACGGTGCACTTGGTTTTGCATGC
>DASXPQ010000271.1:0-2614 GCA_036493575.1 Pirellulales bacterium | reverse complement strand
GCGAGAAATCCGACAACGATCAGCTCATGATTGTTTGCTCCGGCCATGTAGCATTAGACCTCATGGTTCCCCAGCATGGGAGCGTTCAACTCCTGCAGTTGGGCCCCGGCGAATTGTTAGGTTGGTCAGCCTTGTTGGGCGGGCGCATGACTACATCCGCTACCGCCATTGAGGAAACCATGCTGGTTGCCATTCCCGCTAGAGAAGTGCTGGCCACCTGCGAGGCAGACCATTCCTTTGGATACTGGCTCATGCGCCGCGTCGCCGACTCACTGGCCGGGCGACTAACCGATACACGTTCGCAATTGGTCGATTTACTTACCTTTGATCAGGCCATAGGACTTCAACCCGCTAAACCGCCGCCGGTCCCGGCGAAAGCTCCGTAGTCAGGTGGCTTACGCAGTGTCGCACGAAGAACCGCAACCCATTCAGCGCGTGCACGATTTGTTGCTGGCCAATCACGGGCCGCTGGGAGTGTTCGTGCGCCCCCAGAGCGTGGCGGTCATTGGCGCTTCCGAGCAGCTCGGTAGTGTTGGCCGCACGATCGTGGGAAATCTTCTGGGCGGCGGATTAAAGCCGCAGATCTTTTTAGTGAATCCCAAGCATTCCACGGTGCTGGGGCACGATTGTTATCCAAGCGTCGTCGATATCCCTGCGCCCGTCGATTTAGTCGTCATTGTCGTCCCTGCGCCGCTTGTACCAAAGATCATCGCTCAATGCTTGCAAGCGAAAGCGCGTGCGGCCATTGTCATCTCAGCCGGCTTTAAAGAAATCGGACCGGCCGGCAGTGCGTTGGAGGATGATATTCGCCGGATGATTGCCGGTAAGGACTTTCGCCTAATCGGTCCCAATTGCATCGGCGTAATGAGCCCCGTTTATAAGCTGAACGCCACTTTTGCCGCATCGATGGCGCGCGAAGGCAACGTGGGCCTGATCAGTCAAAGCGGTGCCATGCTCAGCACCATCTTGGATTGGAGCGATCACGAAAACGTTGGCTTTAGCCATGTATTTTCCGTTGGTTCGATGCTCGACGTCGGCTGGGGTGATCTGATTCAGTTTCTGGGAGACGATCCTCACACTGCCAGCATCGTGATCTACATGGAATCGATCGGCAACGCTAAGTCGTTCCTTTCGGCGGCCCGCGAAGTGGCCCTGCAAAAACCGATCATCATTATCAAAGCAGGTCGATCAGATAAAGCTTCCAAAGCCGCGGCCTCACACACCGGAGCCATGGTCGGCAGCGACGAAGTGCTCGATGCCGCCTTCCGCCGCGTCGGAGCGCTGCGGGTCTATCATATTTCCGAGCTGTTCAATCTCGTCGAAGCCCTGGCCAAGCAGCCCCGACCCCGCGGACCCAGGCTGGCCATCGTAACCAATGCCGGCGGTCCGGGCGTGTTGGCGACCGACGCACTGATCGAAGCCGGCGGTCAATTGGCGAATCTGTCGCCTGCAACCATCGATTCGCTCAACTGCGTTTTGCCGTCCCACTGGAGCCATGGCAATCCGGTCGACGTGCTTGGCGATGCCAGCCCACAACGCTTCGCACAATGTGCCCAAATTGTCGCTACCGCCCCGGAATGCGACGGCTTGTTGGCCATTCTTGCGCCCACGGCAATTGCCGATCCGGCCGAAACAGCCTTTCATTTGGCAGAACTCATTAAACCCACCGACAAACCGCTATTAACCAGTTGGCTTGGCGGAAGCCAGATGGCGCCTGGGGTGCAAATTCTCAATCAGGCCAACATTCCCACATTTACCTATCCGGATGCCGCAGCTCGTACGTTTCAATATACCTGGCAATACAGCCAAGCTTTGCACGCCTTGTATGAAACGCCGTTACTGAGCGACGACGGCGGCAGTCGCGAATCCCAATATCGCGCCGCCGATGTCATTCAACGCGTGCTGAGTTCCGGCCGCACGTTGCTGACTGAACCTGAAGCAAAAGAAGTGCTCATGGCGTACGGCATCCCCACCGTCGAAACACGAATCGCCACAACCGCCACGCAAGCCATCCAGCGTGCTCACCAGATCGGCTACCCCGTGGTGGTGAAATTGTACTCCAAAACAATTACTCACAAAACTGATGTCGGCGGCGTGAAATTAAATCTGCAAACAGATGATCAGGTTGCACAAGCGTTCGAATCCATCGGCACCGCGGTGACCAACGCCACAGGACCAGGGAATTTCGAAGGCGTCACCGTGCAGCCGATGATTCGCCTGGATGGTTATGAATTGATCATTGGCAGCAAGGTCGATGCGCAGTTCGGCCCCGTCATTGCCTTTGGCATGGGAGGACAATTGGTCGAAGTCTTCAAAGATCGTGCTCTCGGGCTGCCGCCATTAACCTCTACTCTGGCCCGCCGCATGATGGAACGCACGAAAATCTATAGTGCACTGAAAGGCATTCGCGGCCGCCGGCCGGTCGACCTCCCGGCCTTGGAAGAACTGCTGGTTCGCTTTAGCCGCCTGATTTTGCAGCAGCCCAGAATCAGTGAAATTGAAATTAACCCGCTGTTCGCCAGCGACAAACTCCTAATCGCGTTGGATGCGCGAGTCGTTCTACACCCGGCGGCTTACGCGAATGCCGATTTACCACAGCCGGTGATTCGACCTT
>DASXPQ010000270.1:0-6779 GCA_036493575.1 Pirellulales bacterium | reverse complement strand
CAGTTGGCGGCGTTGCGGTTGGGCTGGGAATGGGTCGACGCCGACGTGGAAATTGAGTTGCAGGCCGCCAAATCGATCGCTGCAATTTTTGCGGATGCTGGGGAGCAGTCATTTCGCAATCTGGAAACCGCCATGTTGGGTGAACAGGTGCAGCGAGACCGTTGTGTGGTAGCGCTGGGAGGCGGTGTGGTTTTACAGGAAGAAAATCGGCGGTTGCTGCAGGAAGCGGCTAAATCAGGCCGGGGTCGAATCGTTTGGCTCAAGGCATCTCCGGAAGCTTTGTGGCAGCGAATTCAGGCCGATCCGACAACCGCAGCGCGGCGGCCGAACCTGACTGCCGCTGGTGGTGTCAAAGAGGTTCGACGATTGCTCCGCGAGCGGGAAGGTTGGTATCAGCAGTGTGCTGATTTGTCGATCGACACCGAAAACAAAAGTACGATCGAAGTGGCGGAAGAGATTGTGGCAAGGATGAAATGAACAATCCGCGGGCAAATCACATTGGGCAAATTCGGCATGAAGACGATTGACCTTCGCAGCGATACAGTCACCCGGCCAACGCCCCAAATGCGAGAAGCAATGGCGCGCGCCGAGGTTGGAGACGATGTCTTTGGCGACGATCCGACGGTGCGGCAATTGCAAGACCGCATTGCGGAAATACTGGGCAAGGAAGCGGCGGTGTTTGTGCCCTCGGGCACAATGTCGAACCAAATCGCCCTGCGAGTGCATTGCCAGCCCGGGGATGAATTCATTTGTGAGCTTAGCTGCCATATCTATCGATACGAACAGGGAGCCTATGCGCAACTGAGCGGCCTGGTGACCCGTACCGTAGAAGGTGAATCAGGTGTGCTACAACTGGAACAATTGACGGATTTGATTCGCGGCGGTGATGATCATTTGGTGAATACGCGGTTAGTGTGCCTCGAAAATACGCACAATCGTGGCGCGGGAAGAATTCAGCCATATGACGAAGTCGTGCGCATTTGCAATTGGGCGCACGAGCATGGCTTGGCCACGCATTTGGATGGTGCGCGGTTATTTAATGCAGTCGTGGCGACGGGCATTCCGGCAGCACAATGGGCACAGCATTTCGATACCGTGAATGTGTGCTTTAGCAAAGGACTAGGGGCGCCGGTCGGGTCGGCATTGTCTGCATCGAAGAAATTGATCGCTAAAGCACATCGCGTCCGAAAATTATTCGGCGGCGGAATGCGACAAGCTGGAATCATTGCCGCAGGAGCGCTTTACGCGCTTGACCACAACATCGAGCGGTTAGCAGAAGATCATGCCAATGCCCAAATTCTGGCCGAAGCGATTCGCCAATGCCCGGGGCTAAAATTAATGCCAGCGACCGTCGATACCAACATCGTGATTTTTCAGATCGATCCAAAGCTGGGAATGGCAGCGGAATTTGCTGATCGATTGGAAGCGCAAGGCGTGCTGACGTTCGACATCGCAGGGCAATCCATTCGAATGGTAACGCATTTGGACGTGAGCCGTGAAGATGTACAACGCGCGGCGGAAGTTTTGAAGAAGGCCGCTGCAATGTCCTAGGAATGCTGCGCGGCTGCGCATTTAAACTTTCACACGGTCCAGCCGTCGAACAGTTTATTACGGAAGCGGCTCCATTCGGGCACATCGGCCGCGGCTTGCGGATTGTTAGCCAACTCCGCCACCCATTCGTCCATGCGGCGCAGGCGCTGGGCCAACTGCTGGACGACGTTGTAGGCCAATTTGAACGCCGCCCAAACGCCTTCCTGAATCATGTCGGCGTAGTCGGCGTGGGTAATCTGGAGAAGCTCCAAGGGGCCGCGCGCGCGAACGTCGGCGGAATGCGGGGCCGGATGAAAGAACGACATTTCGCCGAAATGATTGAACGGCTCCAACACTGCCAGCACCAACGATTCGGTCGGTTGATGGTTTTCCTCGCTCAGTTTTAAGCGGCGCATCACTTCGCACTGACCGGCAGTGACAATCCACAAATCGCGAGATTCGTCTCCCTGACGAATGACGTATTCGCCCGGTGCAAATTCACGTTGACGGATAACGTCGGCAATTTGCCGGAATTCTGATTCGTTCAAACCAGTCAGCAGCGGAATGCGGCGGAGCGTTTCGAGACTTAAGGCGACGGACATAATGGCGGAAGGGTGTCTGGTCTCTAGGTGTCTGATGTTTTTTCGGACTAGGCAAAGGCACCGAGGCATTCACACAATCGACGTACTAAATTCCGCCCAAGATGGTGGCTCGGCCAACTCTGCCGATAGCGATGATATACGCTGCGGTACGAAGTGTCACGTGCTTTTGTTCAGCCAGCTCCCAGACTCGCTGAAACGCCTCCGATAGCACCGCATCGAGCTCCTGCCGTACGCGATTCAAGCCCCATTGATAATGCTGGCGGTTTTGAACCCATTCGAAATAGCTGGCGGTTACGCCGCCGGAGTTTGCCAAAATGTCAGGCAGGACTGTTTTGCCAGATCGAGCCAAGATTTCGTCGGCGTCGGGCTGGGTGGGTGCATTGGCAGCTTCAACAATCAGAGGTGCTTTGATGCGCGCGGCGTTTTCGCGGGTGATAACGCCGCCCAGCGCGGCGGGGACTAGCAGATCGACATCGAGTTCCAACAATTGCTCGTTGGTAATCTTATCGCCTCCTTTATAGCCTGATAACGAACCTTTGTGATCCAAGGCATAGCGAAGGACTTCCATCACGGGCAAACCGTCGGGGTTGTAATATCCGCCGGTAACATCGCTCACCGCAACAATGCGGCACTCAGCTTCGTGCAGAAATTTAGACGTGTGCGAGCCGACGTTGCCAAAGCCCTGAACGGCCACCCGAGTTTGCTGCGGTTTGCGCCCCAGCCGGCCAAGCAGCTTGAGCACGAAGATACCAACGCCGCGGCCAGTGGCTTCCTCGCGGCCTGGCATGCCGTGCAGCTCCACCGGCTTGCCGGTGACGCAGGCTGGGCTAAAGCCGTGATATTTGTTGTACTGATTCATGATCCAGCCCATGACTTCGGCATTCGTGCCCATATCAGGGGCGGGAATGTCGATATCGGGACCGATCATGTCGTGAATGCCGTCGATGAATTTTCGGGTGATTCGTTCCAATTCTCGATGGCTGAACTTGCTGGGATCGATGCCGATGCCACCTTTCGCACCGCCGTAAGGCAAGTTCACGACTGCGTTTTTCCAGGTCATCAGTGCTGCCAGCGACCGGACTTCGTCCAAATCAACCTGGGGATGGTAACGCAGGCCGCCTTTCATCGGGCCGCGGGAATTATCGTGCTGCACTCGGTAGCCGATGTAGGTGGCCAACTCGCCACTGTCGAGTTCGACGGGAATTTCCACCTGGACTTCCCGCCGGGGCGTGATGAGCAACCGCCGCATGTTCTCGGTCAGGTCGATGTGATCGGCCGCCCGTTCAAAGTACAACCGCGTGGCGTCGAAAGCGCGCATCGTTAGGTTTTCAGAGGATTTACAGGGTTCAATCAAAGCCATTGGTTATGGCCCAGGGAATCTTACCTTTGCGAGATGGGCCCAACAAGTTGACGTGCACTTTTTCGCTTGCGCCCTCTAAGTGGATTGTGCTGTCATTTCGTCCTCTGACATCAATCGGCGGTGAGGAGTACACTAGTAATAAGAGGCTTTCTGGCAACAGTTCGCAATGAACGTGCCTTCGCTATCGAACCCGCGCTTGCAAATTCATGCCCGTTTCGATTCCTGAGTTCTGGAACTTGATGCTCGCTAGTCGGTTGGCGTCGCCCGTTTCCTTGTCGAATTTGCAGGCCAGATTCAATCAAGTGAAAGGGGCTGAAACCGAAAGCAACGCCGCCACATTGGCTCAATGGTTAATTACTCAAGGGACACTTAGCGTTTATCAAGCCAAGGTTCTGTTGGCTGGGCAGCCGGGTCCGTTTAGCTATAGTGAATACACAGTTTACGATCGGATAGCAACGGGACGACTTCAAGGAGCGTTTCGGGCGCTCCATCCACCAACACGACACCGAGTGCTGTTATGGTTTCACTCTGGGCCAATCGTTCATAACAGTCAGTGGTGGTCGGTGGTCGTGGACCAAATTGCGCAAGCAGCTCGGGTGGTGCATCCACATGTGGCGCGTGTTTATCATCTGTGCGACCTGGGGCAATTCAAGTTTACGGCAATCGAGGATTTGCAGGGCGAAAGTGTCGACTCGCAATTATCAACCGGGCCGATTCATTGGGCCATCGCTTGCCGAATGGTGCGCCAAGCAGCGCTGGGTCTCGGACGTATGCACGAGTTAAAACAACTGCATGGCGCCGTTCGTCCGCAAAATATTTGGATCGATAAAGAAGAAAACGTCAAATTACTTTTGACGCCAATAGCCCGAAATCCATTGGCCATTCCTGGCCCGATTGATTTGGCGGCCACACAGCACAGTGAAGATGTTTTGCGTCAGGCTGATTACCTAGCACCGGAATTGGGACAGGCAGGACAACCGCCGGGACCATGGACGGACATCTACGCGCTCGGATGCACGCTGTTTCATTTGCTTTCCGGGCGTCCGCCATTTTCTGGCCGCGACGTACTATCCAAATTGGCCAGCCATTCCAGCGAGCGTGTTCCGTCGCTGGAAGGAGCCAGCGTGCCGGCACCTATCATGCAAGTTTTGGCGGTGATGATGGCCAAAGATCCCGGCCGGCGGTTCCAACGGGCGCGACAGGTGGCTGACGTATTGACGCAAGTGCTTGAGCAACTCGATCCGGCGCAATTGCGCTGGCCGGCGTCCCCCATTTCCAACAAATTGCCGGAGTACGAGTCTTGGCTACAACCTTATCAGTTGGCGTCGGATACACAAAAGCATTGGGCGCCGGAAATTGAGACGCCGCCAATTTTGGCCGCGAGTTTACGCGCCGAGGAATCACGACCGGCATTGGAGTTCGATCCACAGCCCGCCGCGGCGCCACCGTTGACGCGATCGAGTGCTGCCGACGTGGCGACCGCATCCCGAACGTGGAGCGGCGGAGACGTATTGCGCACGACTCCGCCGCCTATTCGGCGCGCGCCGTCGGCTACTACGCCGGCGGGTGGCTTAACAGCGAGTGGTCCCAATTCGCCAGGCGCCTTAACCGGACCGACGCCTTCTATTTTGGGTGTTCATCCGTCGGCGATGATCTTTCCACCAGATGACGCCGACGCCGTTATACCCTTTGGAACAACAAGTTTGAGGCATCGTGACCGTGGGAAGCGGCGTCTGCTGATCAGCGTGGCGGCTGTAGGGGCCTTCATGCTGATTTTATTATTCGTGTTGCTTTCGAGTCGACCGCAACCGCATGAAACTCCAAAGGATGAAAGCAACTCGCCAAGTGCAACAGCACCTGCAAATAACAAAGACCATCCGAATCCGAATGAAGCCGGCAAGGCTGAGGCGAAACCGAACGCTCAAGAAAGCGGCATAAAAACGACGGATCCACCCAGTCGTCAAGGAGACGTCAAGGAAGAAGCTCCTTCCCGCACAGGGCCGGCACCAAAAAATCCAAACAATTCTTCCAGTTCCAACCTAATCCGCTATCACGGAGCTCTTAAACATCGTTTCATGCAGGCTGCTTTTGCAATTGCTGGAGATCAAAACGAACCAGCGAACAAAGTTGCCGACAGTGCAAAAACAATTAACACGGATACCAAATTAGTCGGCGACAGTGGAAACGTTTTGTGGGCATCGCCTACACACGGTTCGCCAATATCCCTGACGCATCTGGCACCTGGGGTGCAAGCGGTGTTGGCATTGCGGCCTGCCGATTTGATGCGCCGAGCGGATCGCGATAAGATTTTTGCTTCGCTGGGGCCCGCAGGCGAAGCGGCTGCGCGAGAATTGAAATCGTATACCGGCGCATCGCTAGCGGAAATCGAGCAATTGCTGATCGCATGGGTCGATCAAATCGGCACCGGCGCAGAAACATCGATTGTGCCCATGTATGTTTTTCGCTTTCGACAACCTGTTGACCACGACAAGCTCCGCCAGCGCTGGCAGTACCCGTCGACGATCGGCGAAGGGCTTGTTTACCAAACATCTCGCGGCTTTTCCGTTTACTTGCCTGCAAAGGAAAACGGAAAAGTATTGGTGGTCGGACCAGCCGACTGCTTAAAAGAGGTTGTTAAGTTGGACGGCGAACCGCCGCCGGTGCATCGGGCAATGGAAAAGCTGTTGCTGGCGAGCGACGACCAACGAGTGGCAACTTTGCTATGGATGCCAAATTCAGAAGTGGCCGCGGAACCGTTGGCGAAAGATGCCGGACCTTGGGAAATCGCACTCGATTGGGCTCGTCAGTTTTTCGGTGATGATGTTCGCGCGTTTGCGTTAAGTGCACAATTGACAGACGATAATCTTTTCCTGGAACTTGCCGTGAAAGGCCCGCTGGGTGAAGCGCCGGAAACAGTAGCGCGCCGGCTACGCGAAAAATTAGCACGGTTGCCGGGTAATGCTGAGCGTTATGTCAGCTCGCTCAATTTGCAGCTTTATGATCAAACTGTTTTGGTGCGTCTTCCTCAGATGATTGGATCGATGAGAGACTTTACGCGCAGTAGCGCACAGGGGAATTTAGCGGTGCTCCGGTGCTATTTGCCGGCCGCCGCCGCACACAATCTACTGATGGCCACTGAGCTCACGCTGGCAGAGAGCGCTAATCAGAGTCGACTTAATCCTGGCGGTGGCAGCGCCCAAATGAACGAAACGGCTGCAATCGAAACCGTGGAGCGGCGGCTGCAACATGTTACTTCGCTAAGCTTTGCCCGAGATACGCTGGAAAAG
>DASXPQ010000269.1:0-9720 GCA_036493575.1 Pirellulales bacterium | reverse complement strand
GGTCCGGAAAGAGTTTCGACTGCCTGGCGTTGGGAAGGGTTGAGCGACATCGTTGTGCAGAGGGTCGAAGATGCGGAGAATGAGAAACGAGAATTGAGTTCGAGCAAGAAGAAAATGATTACCGGTGGTCGCCGGGCAGCGGTCGATTCGCCGTGCGAGTGTATCGTGGCAGGTGGCGAATTGTCCATTGGTGGGAAATTCAGAGTCAAACACCGAAATCTATCGGAGTCGGCCGGTCTTGACGCTGTTCTTGCGCGAGCGCTATACTCCAGTCGCCAAACATGAGGAGTGTTACTTCGCTGCCACTTGCGGTATCATTGAGCCGCTTGTTTTACGCCTAATCTCGCCGGGATTGAAACACGGATGAAAGCCGAACATCGTCACGAACTGCAAACAAACCAATTAGCGCTGTCGCTGGAGAATACCATCGAGCGGCTGAAACCGTACGCCCGGGCGATTGTCGGCGTGCTGGTTGCCGTAGCAATTGTGCTAGGAGTTTACGCTTACCTGGGAACGGTGGAGCGGCGCACCGAAATGGCGGCATCGGATCAGCTGATTGTAGGCCTAGATAGCCCTTCGCCGCGCGAATTACAAAACACCATGGATGAATACCGTGGCACGCAGCCGGCGATGATTGCCCAGTTGGTACTTGCCGAGCGGATGCTCGACGATGGGACCAACCGACTTTTTGTCGACAAACAGGCTGGCCGTGAAAACATTTTTAAGGCAGCTGAGGCGTTTGCCGGTGTGGAAAAAGAGGCGCATGATTCCAGCCTGCGAAATTGGGCGCTATACGGCTTGGCTAGGGCTCACGAATCGATGGGCGATTTAGACCGAGCACGCGATGATTTTCAACGCCTACTCAAAGAGTATCCAGAGGGCTCACTCGCGGACGCGGCTCGGAGTCATGTGCGTCGTCTGAATCAGCCGGCGACCAAGGAATTTTATGATTGGTTTGCCAAACAGGACCCACGTCCGCCGGCCGCGGAAAATTTGCCGGGCGTCCCGGGGCTGAAGCCGTCGTTCAATCTAGAGGATCGGCCGGACGCCGGTTCTCCAGGGGACGTAAAGCTGCCGAGCGCATTGCCGACCGAGCCAGTGGGGCCTGCCAACCGAGCGATGGGTGGCACGTCGAAATAACGGATATCCGGAGCCCGGTAGTCGAAGCACGTCGTAATGTGCTGGGATCTTCGGAAACGTCTCCATTTTCTTCGCACGGTTTATTACTGGCTGATGCGGCCTGCTAATGTGCGGACGATTTACACTTCGAGCCCGATTGAACCGATTGCTCCAAGAGTTCGCCGCTGAGGCGCAGTCTGAGTTCGACTACTCACCGTGTTTCAATATCTGCCCGACGACCAATGTTCCTGTCATTCGCCAAACAGACGGCGGGCGCGAAGTAACTCAAATGCAGTGGGGCTTTATTCCGTCATGGGTCAAAGAAATTGGTTTTGCCCCGATCAATGCCGTAAGCGAAAAAGTGTCGGTTAGTGCGATGTTTCGCTCGGCGATCAAAAAGCGTCGCTGCCTAGTTCCCGCAGATGGTTTCTATGAATGGCAAAAGGTAGGCGGCAAAAAAGTAAAGGGGGACGCGCCTTGGCTTTTTGAGGTTGGCGGCAAACCGTTCGCCTTCGCTGGCATTTGGGAACGTTGGAACGAGCTGGAATCGTGCGCCATTTTGACGACTGGTCCGAATGAGTTGATGGCTCCCATTCACCACCGGCTGCCTGTCATTCTATCGCCAAATGACTATGAAGCGTGGCTCGACCCGACGACGAATGATCCTGAGAAATTGACGTATTTGTACGAGCCGTTTCCGGCAAATGATATGACAATGGTGCGCGTGAGCAACTACGTTAATACGGTCAAGAATCAAGGCGAGCAGTGCGTTGCGCCGTTAGGACAGCGCTAGCGGGTCTTTTCTGAGGAGACCTTTTTTTGCCCGGCTGCATTGTTTTCCTTGTAGTTTCGCGCTTCAAGCATTGCATCGGCGTATTCGTAGGCTGATAAGGCGTCTTTCACTCTATCCCCTTTGAGAGACCCGCGTGACACCAGCGCGTGCAATATGGCGATTGCGGTATAATCTCTAAAACTCATTCCGCCGGTGGGGTGTTCTTCTGGCATAGGAATTGTGTCTGACATCAGGGCTCCAATTTGTGAGATGATCTACCCCATCACGTAGACTATCATTTCGGCGGCAGAAAATGGAGTGCGTAACAAGTAGTCAAATGCCCGCACACCCGCAACCAAAACCGGCACGGCTCATCAACGCTTTTCCCGAAAATGCCACAGCGTCCATAATGGCGGCTTGATATTCATTAATTCGCTGCAAGCCGCCGTCGCCAAAGTCAGTGCAGAGATTTTGCAGAGGTTTTGCTACAATATGAGTGTTCCTCGGGGTTGCCCCAGATTTCTGCAGATGACGGATATCTAAATGTCAGCCGGTTCGCCGATCGAGCGCACCATTGAACCGGAGCATGCCGGTTGTCGGCTAGATGTCTTCTTGGCGCGACAATTTCCTGAGTTTAGCCGGGCCCAATTACGCCGAGTGATTGATGCCGGCGCGGTGTCGCTTAATCACCGGCCAGCCAAAGCGGGGCAGCGCCTAAAAGGGGGCGAGCATTTGCAGATGGCGCTGCCGGAACTGCCACGGCCCGGACCGATTCCGGAAGATATTCCGCTGGAGATTTTATTCGAGGATGAACACTTGGCGGCGATTAACAAGCCGCCGGGCATGGTGGTGCATCCGGCCAAAGGCCATTGGTCAGGCACGCTGACGGCCGCTTTGGCGTTTCACTTTCAACAGCTTAGCGGCGCGGGCGGGTCGACTCGGCCGGGCATTGTGCACCGCTTGGATCGCGATACCAGCGGCGTGCTGATTGTGGCGAAAACGGATTCCGCCCACTACGCTTTGGCCGAGCAATTTGCAGCGCGCACCGTGGAGAAGCAATACTTTGCTATTGTGGTGGGAGCGATCGATCGTGATCGCGATATGATCGACATGCCTGTCGGGGCACATCCCTATCAGCGTGAGAAAATGGCGATTCGGCGCGATCATCAGACTAGTCGTCCGGCACAGACGATGTACGAAGTGGCTGAACGATTTGACGGATTCGCCGCGGTGAATGTGCGACCGAAAACGGGGCGCACGCATCAAATTCGCGTGCATATGGCGGCGATTGGTTGTCCGGTGTTGTGCGACAAACAATACGGTGGCCGGGCGGACATTACGCGCGGGGAAATTCGTCGCCAGCCGGACGACCAGGCGGTGCTGCTGGCTCGACAAGCACTGCACGCACAGCGGATTACGCTAGTGCATCCGGTCACCGGAACGGTGATGACGTTCGAAGCGCCGCTGCCTGCGGATTTGCAGACCGTGCTGAGTAAATTACGAGAGTATCGGTCGGTTTCGAAGCGGAAGCGGTAATGCTACCGAACGGTGGTTTTTTTTTCGCCGATGCGTCGGACCCAGTCGCGAATTTGTCCGGCAAGCACTAATTGCATCGCTCCGCCGGCAATGGCATAAATACCAATCAGCCAGCCGACGACCAGGATGCCTTCCATGGTTTCGCCCTTGATGGGAAACATCATCATGATCAGGCCGAACAGCACCGACATGGCGCCGCTCAAAATGTAAAGCCATTCGCCATGAATGGTGTTTCGCAGTTTGACGGCGAAAGCAATTTCAAGAACACCTTGCAGGATGGCGCGGAAGCCGATGTAAAGAACCAGCACCGAGGCCACCATGCGCGGATGGGCGAAAGTGAACACGCCGATCAAAATGCTGAGCACGCCGACGACTAATATGAGCCACCAATCTTCAAAGGCTTCGTGGCCGGCCAGCGAACCGACGACGGCAAAGGTGCCATCGACAATCGCAAAAATGCCGAACAACATGATGACAGAGCTGACGATCGCCGCCGGCGGCAGGGTGAGAATTAACACACCAAACACCAGGGCCAAAAGACCGCGAATGACCATGATGGTGGAAATGCGTCGGGCTTTGTCGAGCATGATTTAGTCTCCGAAGCGGAATGAACCCGCAAATTGCTAAGTGATTTTGGCAGGGGACCTTCCGAAATGCCGGAAACAAATTTGCCCTTACAGTTCTAGGTCACGCTGCGCGCCCCGGCAACCAGAACGACTGTTTTTGTCGGAGAAATCGGGATGATCTGCCCGATTCTTCGAGAGAATCGCCTGTTACTATCGGAAGCAGTTCAACGTTTATTTACCGATGCAAAAGCGGCTGAAGATGCGGTCCAGAAGATCGTCGGTGTATATGGCGCCGACCACTTTTCCAAGCTCCGAGAGGGCAGTGCGAAGCTCGGCCGCAACGAGTTCCTCGGCGGTTTGGTGCAGTGAGTTGTCGACGACGAGACAACGTGCTCGGGATAGAGATTCGGTCGCCGAGCGAATGCTGTCGCGCGCCCGATCGGCTGTACAGGCCACGATTGCGGTTTGGTTTGGTTGCACCGTCAACGCTGCGCGGATAGCTGAGCGCAGAGAGTTCAGGCCCGTCCCCGTGTGGCTGCTGGTGTGAATGGCTGGCAAAGTGACATCCAATTCGATTGTTTTATCGCACTTGGTAAGGATGACTAACATGTTGTTTGCATCGATTTGCGATAATTGTAGCGCCTCCCAATCATTAGGAGGGCGGGTGGCATCGAGACAAAGCAGGCGCAAATCTGCCGTGTGGTGTTGAGCGATTGCGGCCGCCTGGGCAGCGGCAAGCAAAGGTTGGGACGTCAATTGTTGATGGTCTGATTGGCCGCTTGAGTGGGAGCAAGCGGACTCTACCGCAACGATGCATTCTCGTTCGGCGAGGATTCCGGCGGTGTCGATTAATTCAAGCGGCAGTCCTGCGGCATCAACGGTGGCTGTGAGATAATCGCGTGTGGTGCCAGCCTGTGGCGAAACCAATGCGGCAGAATTGCCGACCAGCGCGTTAAACAAGCTGCTTTTTCCGACGTTGGGCCAGCCGACCAGAACCACCCGCGGCTGATTGGCGCCGCTATTGCGATCGGTTAGTTGCTGTGCCACTAGCTCCAGTTGTGCCGTGGCTTGAGCAAGCCGCGTAGCCAGCTCGCCCGGAGCCACAAAGCGAATATCGTCTTCGACGAAATCGAGGCCCGCTTCCAAATCAGACAATAAATCGAGCAAATCGTTTCGCAGATTCTGCAAAGGGTGAGACAATCCGCCAGCCAGTTGATCCAGTGCGGCATTCAATTGGCGACGATCGGCGGCATCGATCACGCCCAGGACGGCCTCTGCCTGCGTGAGATCAATTCGTCCGGCTAAAAAAGCCCGCAGCGTGAATTCGCCGGGTTGTGCCAGCCGCGCGCCGGCGGTGCAAACTGCTTGTAGGACTGCCTGCAACAGCGGCGGCGAGCCGAGGGTGTGGATTTCCGCCAGCGGCTGCCGCGTGTAACTGCGCCGGGTGGGCCAAAGAAAAACATCAGCCGGCATTTCTAAACATCGATTGTTTTCGGTGGCGTTGTTCGAACGTGGGAAAAAGACGCGGCCGGAAATCACGGAGGCCTGCGTCAGTTGTTTCCAATCGAGCGCGGCATCCAGCGGTTGAAAACAGCGAGGAATGATTTCGCCGACTTGCGGGCCGCTAAGTCGTACAATCCCTCGGGCGGCACCGCCGGATGCCGAAGCGACGGCAGCAATGGTGTCGTCGAGCGTAAGCATGTTTTATCAAGACGGTTCGGCGAGAACCTATCGGCCACGCTGCTTTTTCCGGTCGCGCCGAGCGGCGGCGCCATTGCCGCTGGCTGTTTTCACACGGAGGGCTGACGTTGTGGCCGATCCGGCAGCGGCGGGCTTTGCTTTGGGTAGCAGCTTGCGTTCGGCAATGCCCCACGCGCTGGAAACAATAATATACAAGCACAATCCGCTGGGGACTGTGTAGTACAGGTAGCCGATAAAAATGACCATGTACTTCATCATTTTTTGCTGGGTGCGCGTTTGATCGTCGGTCGCCGGCGGCATAAACATCTGCTGCTGCAGAATGAATAGCGCAATGGTGAAGAACGGCAATAAATTGAAGTAAGGACCCAACGACAGGAAGCCCCGATAGGCCGAGAGAAAACTGGGAATCATTGGGGAATCTTTCCAGTACCACAGCATGTCGGGGGCCGCGAGATTGGAACACCAATGGATGGCACTGCTAAACAGCGGCGCCTGGCGTAGCTCTACGTCAATCCACAAGGCGCGATACAGACCCAAGAACACCGGAATTTGCAGCAGGGCGGGCAGGCAGCCGGCCATGGGGTTGTGATTGTGCTTGCGCCACAATTCCTGCATGGCCCGAGTTTTTTCCTCCGGCTTGCCTTTGTACTTTTCGTTGATGCGGTCCATTTCCGGCTTGAGTTCCTGCATCTTTTGCGCGTTTTTCGCCTGCTTCCGGGAGATCGGAAACATGC
Organism: Pirellulales bacterium; assembly: GCA_036493575.1. Classification (GTDB taxonomy): domain Bacteria; phylum Planctomycetota; class Planctomycetia; order Pirellulales; family JADZDJ01; genus DATJYL01. The sequence goes on along the minus strand of DASXPQ010000269.1, from coordinate 3,292 downwards.
AGGCCCGTACCAACGCAGTCAGCAAGACAATTGCCAGGCCGTAGTTGCCGACGATCGAGTACAAAAAGTGCAACACAAAGGTCATCAAGCGCGCGACGCCGGCCCAAATTGGCCAGCCATAGTAAATCAATTCACCAAGATTATTTTGCGGATCGCCCTCGAGCGGATACTTGGCCAATAGATCGGGCTGCTTGGGACCGGCGAACACGGTGTAGGTGTGAACCAGCGATGTCCCTGGTTTTATCGATTCTTCGACGCTGACCATCCTGCAGGAAACATCGCCAAGCGTTTTGTACCGAGCGTCTTGCGGCATACGGCCAACGACAATCGGTTTGATCTCAGCCAACCATGGTTCACGATCCTTCACGGGAACAGGCAATAACGCGCACGCCATATACTGCGCATCGACGCCGGCATAGACCAACAATGCGTCGGGACTCTCGGATCGATAGCGGGGTTCGAGCTTTCCCTCAGCCGTCGCCATCGGACTAATTAGCGCCGGGTCTTTTCCTTGCAACAGCAAGGCAGCATCGCGGACGCCCATACCGCTCCAACTGCGCGAAGGTCGACTGGTGTACCACCAGCCTTCAATGGGCAAGCCTGTGGGACCATCGAGTTGATAGGCGACAGTCCGCGGCGTCTGGCCGAGGTTGCGCAGCTGGACTTCGAGTGTCAAATGGTAGGCGGGCTTGTCGCCGTCGGTTTTGGCAATTTTATAGCGCTTGACGATTTCCAGATCAAATTTCGGCAGCGCGCGAGTGAATTCAACTGTGTCAGCGTCGACTTGCTTGCCTTCCCAATTCGAGGTTCGCAATTTGACGCCCGGCAGTTCGGCGTTGATGCTTTGCAGCAGATCGGTTGCAGAAGGTTTTCCATCATCCAGCCTCTTATCATCTAGCTTTTGCTTATCGACCGTCGAGAGCGTCAGCAGAAACGAGAACGGATCGTGGACGCTGCCCGCCACAATATCCAGTGGCTCCGGGATTTGCATTTCCGGCGTGAAGACTTCCGGACGAACGACTTCAAGCGGTCGGCGGCCCAACGTGGCGGAAAGTGTTTGTGGTTGTCCGCCGCGGCTGACGGCCAGCTCGATTGTTTGGTCCGGCGTGGCTGATTTCAGTGCAGCCTGCAACGCGTCGCCGTTTGCCACCGCTTTGCTGTTGACCGCGGTGATGATATCGCCGGGTTGAAGGCCTGCTTCAGCGGCGGGCGTGCCCGGCGCGACCAAGTTCACCTTCACGCCATCGGGAGAATCTTCCGCAGCCAAGTGGCCCAAATACCCGCTACGATCTTCCAAGTCGCGATAACGGTCGCTGCTAAGTTCAATGCGCTCAACGGCGGCGCCATGATTAGTGAGCGTAACCAGTAGCTTATAGGGATTATTTTGGCCAGGATCACCGGAGCCGAGCGTAAACCATTGCGTGGAGGGCTGGGGGGCTTCGGCCGCGTCGGGAGCGGCGTTCTCAACCACAGCGTTTTTCTCAGGCGCCTTATCGCCTTCCGCGGCAGGCTTTTCTACGGCGTTTTTATCCGCCAGTGGTTGATTTTGTTTCTGTTCCGCGGCTGGAGGCTGCGGGGGCGTGGGGTGTAGCTTCGACCATAGCCACATATTGCCAATCAGAATGGCAATTGAACCGATGATGAACAAAATGAAGCGTCGGTTTTCCACGATGTTGCTTTACCGCTGTGAACTGATCCAAAAGTAAAAGGGTCGAAGAGCCCCAGCAGTCTACAAGGCAAAGAGTCCGAACGCTCGGCGTGTTCTTCGAATCTTTGACTTTGCGACTGTTTGACTCTTTGACCCTTTACAGCGCTTAGCGGCCCTCCAATAGCCGGTCTCCCAGGAAGTTGTCCAATTCAGCGATGTCGTGAATTTTTTGCCGCGTTTTCTCCGCAGGGTATTCCACTCGGCGGAAAGTAATTTTGTCGTCTTCCTGGACCACATAACAAGCCCGGCGGTCGCCGTCACGCGGCTGGCCGACGGAGCCGACGTTGATCATCGCCTTTTCGCTGTCGATGCGATACTGATAACCAATTTCCTCGGGACTGAGAAAATTCATGCTTTCGGTAAAAACACCCGGCACGTGGGTGTGGCCCTGGAAGCAACACCGCTGAATCAGCGCAAAACTGCGTTCCAACTTTTTAGGACTGCAGATAGTGTCTTCCGGAAATACGTATTCGTTAAGCGGATTGCGCGGTGAACCGTGCACGTACAAAAATGTATTTTCGCGATGGCTGCGGGGGAGTTCGCCCAGAAATTCCCAGCGCCGGGCATTGTCGGTCGGATTGCCGCGAGGGTTTTCCAATTGTTCGCGAGTCCAAAAAATGGCTCGTTCGGCGCCGGTGTTAAAGCCCTCGGGATCGAACAAAGCGCCTTGATCGTGGTTGCCCAGCAGGCACATTTGGCACTTCATCACCAGGTCGATGCATTCGCGCGGATTGGGCCCATAGCCAATAATATCGCCTAGGCAGAAGACCTCGGTGATCCCCTGGGAGCGAATGTCGGCCAGCACGGCTTCCAAGCCTTCAAGATTGCTGTGGATGTCGCTGATGAGGGCTCGCTTCACGCGCGCGGACCTAGCAAGAGACAAGAACTAAACGGATAACGCGGACGCAGCGCCACCTTACGGTTCTGAGCTATTCTATCCTACTGTCATGGGCAAGGCTAAACTGGCAGTCTACGGACCAGCCCCCGCATGGTCAAGCCGTTCAGCGGGGCGGTAAAACCGTTTGCGGCAGGCAGTTGGGAAGTGAGTAGACAACAAGAGCTATGCGCATTTTGGCAATCGAAACGACCGATATTGCGGGCAGTGTCGCACTGTTTGAAGCTGACCAGCTGATTGCGGGAAGCGACCTTGATCCGCAATTGCGCAGCGCCCAATCGTTGGCCCCCGGCATTGCGGCGTTGCTGCAAAACGCAGGTTGGCAGCCAAAACAAGTGCAATTGGTAGCCGTGGCGGTGGGACCGGGCTCTTTCACGGGCTTAAGGGTCGGCATAAGTACCGCCAAATTGTTTGCCTATGCCATTGGCGCCGAGGTAATGGGCGTTAATACGCTAGAAGTGATCGCCGCTCAGGCCCCAGCCGAAATAAGCGCTTTGTGGGCAGTACTCGACGCCCAGCGCGCACAGGTGTTTGCTGGCCGATTCCAACGTGAGGCAGTCAGCTCGTGGCGATGGGATCGACACGTGGCATTGATCGACAACACGGCTTGGCTGGCAAGTTTATCACCTGGTGAAGCGGTTAGCGGACCGGTCCTAGAGAAGCTGAAAGAACAAATACCCAGCGGAGTG
>DASXPQ010000268.1:0-8680 GCA_036493575.1 Pirellulales bacterium | reverse complement strand
GTTTGGAGCCGATGCGCTGGGCGGCGCGCCCTCCGATCAATCGCTGTACGACCTTTCGCGGTTGGGCACCAACACGGTGGCCATAAACGTGTGGTGGTTTCAGCAAACAGCATCGTCCACCACCATTGCCGAAGACGACGCTCGCTATAGCTCTACGATGAGCTCGATCCAGCATGCGATCGACACCATTCATAGCCTGGGAATGAATGTGCTGCTCAAACCCATGGTGGATGTCGCGGACAGCAATAATACCTGGCGGGCACAAATCACGCCGACCAACGTTAACGATTGGTTCGCCAGCTATACGAGCTTTATCGATACCTTTGCTGATTTGGCCCAGCAAAACAAAAGCAAGGGAGTGACCATGCTTAGCGTGGGCTGCGAGCTGAACAGCATGGAGCAGTACACTACGCAATGGAATAACTTGATTGCAGGGGTACGGTCGCGCTATACCGGACAACTAACTTATTCCGCAAATTGGAGCGCTACCTCGGTGGGTAGCGTCAATAACGTGGGGGGTTACACCACGGTGCCCTGGTGGAACAAGCTCGACGCGATCGGAATCGACGCGTACTTTCCACTTACCAACGTGAATAATCCCACGGAAACTCAGTTGCAATCGGCCTGGAACGGGCTGGCCGACAATATCCAATCGTGGCGGGCCAGCCAGGGATTATCGCAAAAGGTGATTTTCACCGAAGTCGGATATGCCTCGCAAGACGGCTCTAATACGGCGCCCTGGAGTGCCACAACAAGTTCGCAAGTTAATCAGCAAGAGCAAGCCAATAGTTATCAGGCACTCCTGACCACGATGAGCAGCCGTCCCTGGTACGACGGCCAGTTTTGGTGGTCCTGGAGCACGGATCCGCTGGGCGGGTACAACGATCCAACCGGTTTTACGCCGCAGCAAAAGTCAGTTCAAAGCGTGCTGGCCAACGCGTATGGCGGAGTAGTTCCCTCGGTCAAATTGCCTCCCCGCTTGATTGCCTCCTGGGAAAACGGACTACAAGGTTTTGCCTACACCGGTTTTGGTTTCTCGGGAACGACGGTTAGCGTAGCTACCCGGGATGCGACCAACGGTCAAAAAAGCTTGGCAATAACTACGCCGCAATCGGGCTTCAATTGGGCCACGACCGTCGATTTGCATGCCGGCGCCGCCGGCTTCGATAACTTTGTGATCGCTGCACAATCGCCGCAGGATTACATTCTGAAGTTCGATGTGACTTACGATCCTGCGGTTTTGCCTAGTGGAAACATTAGTTTGTCAGTCGCTTTGAACAGCGACGACACTTCGGGCGGCGGCTGGAGTCAGAAAGACAATTTGGCAGCCTCGAGCACCACGACTTTGAAAACGATTCATGTGGAAGTACCCATGAGCTCGTTTGTCCTTTCGAAAACGTCGAGCTACTATCAGTTCGTGCTGGGGTTAAGCACCAGTTGGGGTGCGAATTTGGCGGGAACGGTGTACATCGATAACTGGCAAATTGCCAACACCCATTACTTGCTGGGCGATTTCGACGGTGACTACCAGATTACTAATGCGGACCTGCAGGCGATGCTTAGCGCGGTAAAAGACCTTGGTGCCTATCAAGCGTCCGCGGGTCTAACAGCATCTGCCATGCTTTCGATTGCCGATTTGAATGGAGACGGCAAAATAGATGCGGCTGATATCCAGGCCGAACTTCGACTGCTGACAACGGGCAGCGTGGAGGGGGGCGGCCAAAGCACGGCGGTCCCGGAACCTATCTCGTTGGTATTACTCGGATTGGCCGCAGTCAGCTTGCTATCTGTAAAGCGTTATCTGTTATAGCTTTGACGCACTGAATCACTCCGCCAACTGTCGGTTACCCACGGCTCATTTAGACCTCGCACAAGTGAGCTTGCGGGATCTATAAGATAAGATTTTTCCCGATTGCGGAAAAGAGTCTAATTTTTTTAAAAAAGTTCTTGCAATCGTGGTAATCTCGATAATAATGACTTTCGGAATTGAGGTCAAAGAGGCAACCATCGGTTGGAAATCGCATGCTGGGGAGCTTGCGGTTGTTTCAACCGACCTTCGGACTATCCCAAGGTTGCCTTGTGAAATAACGCTAAGCGCGAGAGTTGCTGTTTAGCCAATCGGCTGAACATCGCAGCTAACTTTTCATTACGCGCCCCAGTGCATCCTGCAGCACTGAGCAGCTTGTCGTTTCCGACAAGCCACTCTTCGCAGAGTTGTTGCACTTGAGCAATTGATATCCGCTTTGAACTTTTTGACTCGAGGGGTCCTTTCCACACTAGGGAGTACACATATGAAGATCGGCATCAAGAGTTTGTTGGCAGTAGCAGTTTTGGCCATCGTTGCGGTGCAAGCGAACGCACAGACGTACCCGTTCGATTCGGCAGCTTCCATTTCAGCGCCAGCGGGCTCGCGCAATTACGGCGGACCGTATCCGCCTCTCGGCGTCGGGTTCGACAACGGCACTGCCACTCCAGTCATCACCGAGTCGACCACGTATTCAGCTTCGCAACAATCCACGATTTCGAACCCGACAAGCCATACCGGCGCCGTCCTAATGTCTTGGGCTTTTAACAATGACGACGGCAATGGGCAGGCTGCTTGGACAATTGACGTCTCTGCAGGCGCTACCGCGTATTCGGAGGTCCAATTTGATTACTTTGTGGACGAAGCCAATTCCACGCTCTCCGGATATGGCGATTATGGTTATTTCCAGGCGGCCGCACGCATCGCACCCGGGGCATTAGACACCAATAGCGTGGCCTCGGCTGATTACGATTATATTGGCACGTCATTCGGCACAGCACTCCTTGGCGGCGGCTGGCACCATGCGGACATCCTGCTCACCACCGGGCCCGATTACAGCGGCAGCCATGGCGGCGCTCAAATCGACAGCACCCACCTTCGTGGCATCACTTTACAGGACTATAACGACGCGGGTCCTAACACCCGAAATATCACCGGGTTTGAATATCTGTACATCGACAACCTCCAGTTGACGGCCGTACCGGAGCCAGCTTCGTTAGCGTTGCTCGGCTTGGCCGCACCGGGATTGGTGTTCGTTGCACGCCGATATCGCAAGACTGCTTAGTAGATTAGAGATTTCCGTGGAAAGGAATCATTTACGGCCCACGGGCAGACACTCCTGTCCGTGGGCCTTTTTTGTTCGGGGTTGGTCGTATTTGCGCGACCGCATGGCGGAATGCGGCGCAGGAATGATCTAAGGATCTCAGAGTAGTGGTGTAATAACTTAGACGGTTTCAAGCTTTTCACCACGACGAGAATTTGAAGTTTGGCGGAGCGAGAACCGAATGGCGTGCGCCTTAAAGTGCGTTGGACGGATCGTTCTTTGGAAAACGGATTTATAGTTGCATTTTCAGTTGGAACTTGGTAAGGTGATTGCTCGTGGGGTAGTCCGAAGGTAGAGGGGTAGAACGGGGTACGTTCTTGTATAAAGGGAGGGGGGTGCCGCTTGACGCCGCATCGTTTTTGTCTGCGCAGCAGGAAGTTGGCATGTGCGCGCTTTTTCAAACAGTCGTCATCGACAGTTTCTGGCATTGGCCGAGAGCATTCGCGCGTGTGGGACACTCATTTTGGTTCTTCTCACAGGCGCTGGCAGCGTCATGGCTTCACGCTAGTTGAGCTACTAGTGGTGATTGCCATCATTGGAATTCTCATTGCGCTGCTCTTGCCGGCAGTGCAGGCCGCACGTGAAGCAGCACGCCGTGCGCAATGCAACAACAACCTTAAGCAAATCGGCCTAGCGTTTAACACATACCACTCTACAAAAAAACACTATCCGACGGCCGGTCTGGGGGGGCAAGCCTGGACCAGCGATTTGCACAATGGCAATCTGTCATCGAAAAACTTGCAAAGTGTAGGAATCGACGTGCTCGGCTGGACCTTCCAGATTCTGCCCTTCGTGGAAGAAACGTCGATCTACCAAGCGGCGATGAGCGCTCCTGACCCGACGATTGCGCTCCCTGGACTTGGTGGCGGTAACGATTATTCAAGCTATTTAAGCTCGCAGCGCATTAACGCTTATCTGTGTCCGTCGCGCGGTAGTCGTTCATCGCAGCCCGACACCCAGGGACGCGTGTTTCAGCTTTCCGATTATGCCGGTCTCGCCCAGATTTGGGTTAATGACTCGCCCACACTGGGCAATTGGAGCGGAATTCCCGGTGGCTTAAGAGCGACCGCAGCGCAAATCGATTTGGACAAAAGGACGACGCGTGGAATCGTGGCCAAATCAGGCACGGTACTAACTGGAACAACGCCTTACACGGTCAGTCCGTATCCAGGGATCACGACTGGCAAAGTTTCCGATGGTACCTCTAAAACCATCGCGATCCTGGAAAAAGGCGTGTGGAACAAATTCTATCAACCCACGACCGATGACTGGAGCGATATCGATTACTGCGGTTGGGCAACCGGATTTGATTGGCCGATTATGCGAATGTGCCTTTTGCCGTCGACCAATAAGGCGGGACTCACGGGAGCGGCGTGGACGTCGTATTTCACTTATCCACCTTTGGACTCGGGAGCCAATCTCAAAGGTCTGCCGAAGGATGACGGTGATGACGGTATCCGAATTTCAATACAAACGAGCGACCCAGGCTACATGGTTCCAGTTGGCGGCAGTCCCGGTACTAGCACTGGTTGCGCGGACAACGGTTTTGGCGGGCCGCACAGTGGCATGATGAACTCGGTTTTTGGCGACGGCTCGGTGCATTCGATCCGTACGAGTATCGATCAGGCAGTCCTGTTCGAATTGAGCGTTCGGGATGACGGGCAATCCGTCGACCCAAATAGTTATTAGCATCGGTTCATCGGAAACCGTTAAATTGACCGCAGACCTGATCGACCTCATGAACTTACTGTCTCGCAACTTTGTTTTGGGAATGCTGCTGTTGGTTGCGGCAAGCTGTTCCTCGGACAACGTGGCGAACGTTGTGGCAGCGAAGAACGACGCGAATATTAAACGCGTGGTCAACCTGTATAACGCCTACCAATCAACCCATGGCTGGCTGGGGCCAAAGGACGAAAAGTCTTTACGAGATTACGTGACTGATCACAATATTCCGGATCAGAATTTGGAGATGATGGGAATCGATCCGAAGAACCTTGACGGCATTTTCAAATCCGATCGAGATGGCAAGCCGTTTAAGATTCGTTATGGCGTGATGGGCGGAAGGGGCGGGGTTACGGATGCAATTGTGTTTGAGGATACGGGGGTCGGTGGGCAGAGGCTGGTCGCTTTTAACGGCCCGGTTGTCGTAGCCGTCGACGACGCTCGTTATAAGGATTTATGGGAACATGGCGGCACGCCGAATGGAGTCTCGAACACTGCGGGCCGGCCGGCAGAATCACATGATGCGGCGGCGCAAAAAAAACAGAGCAGCAACAACAGATAAACCTTCAGATTGTCCCTGGTCATTGACTGAATTTGCCGAAAACTCTTTTCAAATTTCTATTCACCACGAGGGGAGCGGACATGTCTCACCTAAGAATTTCTCGCGTTGTCAGTGCCATTTCCTGGCAAGCCTGTTTTGCAGGAGCTGCGGCGTTCATTTTTGCCCTAGTTTTCGCTCGTGCTGGATTGGCGCAGAATTTGAATTTAGCCGACACGATGGGCGGGTTTGAGTTGGGTGATTTTGAAACGGTTTCTACGTTAAACGGCGGCGTTGGACAGCAAGGGGGCACCATATTCGATGGCCCGGCAGGTTCTCCGCAAGGATTGGACCCTAATGGTGACCCGACTGGCGTATGGGGTGATTCTGGCGATATTCAACAGGGGTCATACAGTGGCCAGTTATTCCAATTGGACCAAACGACGGTGGGCGCCACTCATGGAAGCAAAGCGGTGAAGATTAGTCAGCTTCCAGGCGGCAGTGCAGATGGGACAACCAGTTCTTTTAATGGGGTATTACATAATTTGAACGGGGGGGCTGCCACACAAGCGATCAACGCGCTTCTGCATGCATCGGCCTTGAAACTGGACGTGACGATTGACCGGTCGCAATTAAAAAATCCGGTATTTACGCTTAACCAGGACGGAAGTATCGCCACTGGGAATCCGTTCGCTGCCTGGGTGATGACCATTAACACCCCTGGCGCTGGTTACGTCCAAGGCCATGCGAGCTACGACAGTTTGTCTGTCCAACCTGCCACCTCGCCCACCCTAGCCCTCGGCAGAATCGGCTCCTTTATGCCCATTACGAGTCAGCCCAACAACGAAGCGGGCGAGTACCACTATGCGGATACGAGCACTTTTCCCGGCACCGCGCCAGCAGCAACATCGTTGTCCCAAACTCCGACGGTATCGGGCACTGGAAGTGTCACGATGACGCTCACTCTCGATTTCACTACCAACCGCCGAAATGGGGCCGGCGCGACAGGGGATGGGAACTCATTAGATGCCCCAACGTGGTTGACCTTCCATGATCACATGGTTGCCGGATATAGCACGGTTGATCCAGCTTCCATGACGGGTCAAACCTACGGGCAGGAAGGCTCCTTCTATAATATTTATCAGTTTTTCTTTTCACTAGGATCATTCGGGGGAGGCGCAGTTACCGTCGATAATATTCGGCTCATTGAGCTGGGCGATTTCAACCAAGACGGACAAGTAAATGCCAGCGACGTTGCCGCTTGTGAAGCAGCTCTGACGAATCCGAGCACTTATGAAGCAGCGCGTAAAATGACGCCCTACGATATGAAAGTGCTCGGCGATGTGAATGGCGACGGCGTGTTTAATAATGCTGATTTGCAGGCTCTTTTGACCGGCCTCAAAAATGGCACTTTCCAGACGGTGCCGGAGCCAACAAGCATCCTGTTATTGGGGCTAGGTGGCGCGTTCTTGCTGGCTCAACGCAAGCGCTGGCGTAACCAGTAAAGACGTATTCCAGCGCTGGATGATAGGCTTGTTCCGTCGCCGATATTTCGACGATGGAATTTGAATCTTCGACAGTCAATGCCGAGTCCGTTTGGCTTCCACCCGGACTCGGTTTTTATTGCGCACCACAGCCGTTTCAACAGTGTCTCAGTCGTTCCAAGAGGCCACGATTCGGAAATACATAATGAGTGCGAGAGGAGGGATTTGAACCCACACCCCTTTCGGGACTGGATCCTAAGTCCAGCGCGTCTGCCAATTCCGCCACTCTCGCGAGAAAAGGTGCATTAGCAGTCTCAGGCAAACAAGTGCCATCGTCAAGAGCTTGACTCAAACCTCTGCGAATCGGTGCGATAACCGGGACGGAGTCGAATATTTCCGTCATCGTAATTGATTCCGAAGTTCCGCCGGTCGCAATCATCAGATTCATTGGTGGAGTGGATCGCTAAAAGTAGAGATTGCGAGTTTCGAGTAGCAACGCTGATTGCAATAGATGCTGTGCGAATGACGTAACCGGCACCGCGGTCACAACCATTCCGCCAACTTCGGCACGATCTTAATTACGGCCAATTGTTACGGATGATTCGCGTTGCTAGCACTTCTTTGTCAGCGCCCAGCGTTTTTCCCATCGCCGCAGAGAATTTGCCTTGCGATAAACACTGCTGCCGGGCGATACTGCCTGCGCGCAGAAGTCTTCTTGCGGCGCGCCGTTTGGTTTTTCGGACTTTCGTTGGCGTGAGGATTGACAGATGTCTTCCATTGCGGAATCGCTTTCGCATGACGGCTGGATTGACCAGCTGTTCCAACAGCGGGGCCTGCATGTCATGGGCCATGCCCAGCGCCGAGGTGACCGCAATCTGGGGCTGGGATGGTTGTATTATGCCCTGGGTCGCGTGCTGCGGACGCCGCGTGCCGTGGTGATTGGCTCATTTCGCGGCTTTGTGCCGTTAGTGATGGCCCGAGCGCTGGCCGACAATGTGGAAGGCGGACAGGTCCATTTTATCGATCCCTCAATGGTCGACGATTTTTGGAAGGAACCATCGGCCGTTCAAAATTATTTCAGCCGGTTAGGCGGCGATAACATCACGCACCATCGGATGACAACGCAGCAGTTTGTCGAATCGGAAACGTATCGGGAACTGGACGACATTGGAATGGTATTCATCGATGGCTTTCACTCCGGCGAGCAAGCTCGCTTTGACTTTGAAGCATTCGCAGACAAGTTGGCGCCCCAGGGAATGATACTGCTGCACGATAGCATTTGGCATTTACCGTCGCGCCTGTATGGGCCGGGGCGCGAGTATGTCCACAGCGTTGCGGATTTTATCGCAGAAATAAAGCAACTGCCCGAGTGGCAGGTCTTTGACCTTCCTTTTGGCGATGGGTTAACGCTGGTGAGCCGCGCCGCGATGCCTCCGCCGCCGCGCCGCGGGCGGAAGGAAACGAATTCATAGGGGAGCCTGAACTTCATAGGTCAGGCAGTGTTTATGGACAAGACAGTACACGATAAGTTGTGGGCCATCACGTGCTACTTCAATCCGGCAAAATACCGCAATCGGCGGACGAACTATCGAGTTTTTCGCCAGCATTTAAATGTGCCCTTGGTGACTGTTGAGCTGGCATTTGACGGCAACTTTGAATTAACAGAATCAAACGCCGAAATTCTGATTCAAATTTCCGGCGGTGACGTGATGTGGCAAAAGGAGCGCCTGCTAAACATTGCGCTTGAGGCCCTGCCAAAGTCGTGTGAGTTTGTGGTCTCGCTAGATTGCGACGTTATCTTCCAGCGC
>DASXPQ010000267.1:0-4571 GCA_036493575.1 Pirellulales bacterium | reverse complement strand
CCGGATGGACGCTATCGGGTCCGGGTGCTCATCGCTCGTGAAGAGTATCGTGGACTGCGAGCCTACTTTCTCGCCGAGCGCTGGAATTGGTCGGTTGAAAAGCTCTCTGAGGAATTGCGAAGAATTCGATATGAGCCGTATGCACCGGTCCGCAAGCAACTACTCAAACTCTTGTTTCTCATTAACCAGAAGCGCAAGACTGCTGGTTATAAAAAAGTCGCGGCGGATGTATTCCGCTATCGAAGGGACATCGTCAAAGTGTTTGAGCCGACAGCGGCTATGCCCGTCCGTGAAGCCGCATAAGCACAAGCGTTCAGGTATTACCTCTACAGGACAGTCGTCCTGATGAGTTTCGGGCTGTTCTTCGTGATGGACGGAATACCACGAACTGAGGTATAATTGCCATTATGGAAACCAAGTCTGTCTCCGCCATCTTTGAAGCCGGTAAGCTGCTACCCTTAGAGACGCTCGATCTTAACGAGCACGAACGGGTAGAGTTGACGATTGTACGCGCTGCGGACGCCATCGAAGAAGAAAACTCGGAAGACGATTACATCCCCTATATCGCTGCGGATGCTGATCCATCGATTACGTTGGAACAGGTCCAGGCAGCATTGGCGGGAATTCCTGGTTCACTCGTGGAAGATTTTGAGCGCGAGCGCGATGAGCGATTCTAATGCCTCGCTACTTTCTTGACTCCAGCGCTTTGGCGAAAGCCTATCACGCGGAAACGGGTACGCCGAAAGTCGTGGCAATCTTAGCCGAAGCAGGGAGCGAATTTTTTATCTCGTCGCTTTCGGTCGTGGAGATTCAATCTGTCTTTAGTCAAAAGGTTCGGGACGGGAAAATCGACGAAGCCAATTACCAAATTCTTAAGCAGCGATTTGCCGCAGATATTCGCAGTAAGAAACTCGTCGTTAAAAATCTGCTGCGAGTGCAACAAAAAGCTGCAGAGAAGCTCTTGGAAAAGCATGCCAAAGTGCGGCGACTGCGATCGCTCGACGCTTTGCAACTGGGAGCAATGATTGAATTGGCCAAGAAGATTGGGTTGGACCACTTTGTGTGTGCGGACAAACATCTTGTCGAAGTGGCCCGGTTAGAAGGGCTTTCGGTCGTGAATCCTGATGAGCCGTGAAGCAGGCTCACAAAATAGGCCTGTCAAATTCGTCCTTGGATTTGGCAGACCACTTTCACGGAGATTCCTGCCAGTTCTATCACGAACAAAAGCATTCTGACGGCTGATAATTATTTTGCCAAGATGAATCGGCCGAACTAAATATCTCAGTGCGAGCGCATCAAAAAAGCCCGTGAAGTGGGGCAGGTACTCCACGGGCCAGATCATTCGCCAAGGCGAACTGGCTCCATTAAAGCGATTGCAATTACGTTGTCAAGGATTGCTTTATCTACTGAAAATCTCTCGATTTCGACCGTAGATCATTTACGCTGTCATTCATGTTTTCCAAGCGGGAAACTAAAACATGAATTACTCCCTGTTGATTCTGGAGCCGACCGCTGGCAATGTACGCAGGCGCCGTGCGGGCCACCGTATAGAACTTTTCCCATACGTCCATTCGAATGATCAAATTGGCTTCTTTGGTCTCATCTTCGATCGTCACGAAAGTAATTCCTTTCGCCGTGCCGGGACGCTGGCGGACTAACACTAAGCCAGCAACTCGCACGAAACGTCCGTCGCGTAAGCTACTCAGTTTTGCAGCCGGTACCACTTGCAATCGATCCAACTCGCTGCGAAAAAATGAAAACGGATGCGCCTTTAATGACAAACCCGCTGCGCGATAGTCGGCAAACACTTCCGATCGGGCATCCATCGTGGGCAATTCCAGCGGCGATTCATGATCCGGCAAATCTTGGAACAGCGGCGCTGTGGTGGCAGGCCGTAACGCCTGCCACAAAGAATCCCGACGAGTGAGCTGAAGCGATTGGAAAGCATCGGCTCGGGCCAGCCGAGCGACGATTTTAGCTGACACGCTGCGCTTAACTTCATCCATCGATCGAAATGGCTGTTGCTCCTCGATTTTGAGCCCTTGAGCGTGTGGCAAACCGACGATCATTTGTAGCCCCAAGCGAATGGCATCGCCTTCCAGCGTGCAATCCCATCGACTGTGATTTACATCGACCGGCCGCACTTCGACACCATGCTCCTGAGCATTCCGGACGAGCTGCGCCGGAGCGTAAAAACCCATTGGTTGACTGTTGAGTAGGGCGACGCAGAAGGCAGCCGGATAGTGAAATTTCAGCCACGCCGACACATATGCCAGCAAAGCAAATGACGCCGCATGACTTTCTGGGAATCCATATTCTCCGAAGCCACGAATTTGCTTGAAGACCATTTCGGCAAACTCAACGGTTAGCCCTTTGGCCAACATCCCGTCAATCAATCGTTTTCGGAACGCATCGATGACGCCCGGACGACGAAAGGCGGCCATTGCCCGCCGAAGTTGATCGGCTTCGCCTGGCGTAAAGTCTGCGGCCACCATTGCCAGTCGCATCGCTTGCTCTTGAAACAGCGGCACGCCCAACGTTTTGTGGAGCACAGCACGGATTTCATCATTGGGATATTCAACCCGCTCCTTCGTCGCACGTCGCCGCAAGTAAGGGTGCACCATGTCACCCTGAATGGGTCCGGGGCGGACAATCGCGACTTCAATTACCAAATCGTAAAACTTTCGGGGACGTAGTCTTGGTAACATCGACATTTGAGCGCGGCTTTCAATTTGAAACACACCCATCGTGTCGGCCCGACAGATCATGTCGTATACGGCGCCGTCCCCTTCGGGAATTTCGGCCAGCGTCAACTTGCGGCCATGCTGAGCTTGAATCAGATCGAAACATTTGTGAATTGCCGTCAGCATTCCCAGGGCCAGACAATCGACCTTCAAGATGCCCAGCTCATCTAAATCGTCCTTGTCCCATTCAATCACGGTTCTTTGATCCATCGACGCGTTTTCGATCGGCACCAGTTCGCACAGTGGGGACTCGGTAATGACCAAGCCGCCAACGTGCTGCCCTAAGTGTCGCGGGAAACCGAGTAATTCTCCGACCAACCCTAAGAGTTGTCGGCCGATGGGCGACTGGGGATCGATTCCGGCCGCCGCACACCGCTCTTCGGGTAAAGTGCTGTGTCTGTCGAGCGTTTTGGCCAAGGCATCGACGCGATCCAACGACAAACCGAGCGCTTTGCCGACATCTCGCACGGCGGAGCGAGGGCGATAGGTAATGACTTCGGCGGTCATGCCCGCCCGCTCACGGCCATACTTGTCGTAGATGTACTGAATCACTTCTTCGCGGCGCTGGTGCTCGAAATCAATGTCAATGTCCGGCGCCTCGTTTCTTTCCCGGCTAATGAAGCGCTCAAACAGCACGTCCTGCCTTTCCGGATCCACCGAGGTGACCGACAAGCAAAAGCACACGGCAGAATTCGCCGCCGATCCGCGACCTTGGTACAGGATTCCGCGCGAGCGTGCGAAACGGACCAAATCCCAAACCGTCAGAAAGTAAGCTTCGTAATGGAGTTCGGCGATCAGACCGAGTTCATGTTCGAGTAATTTCCGCACTTTGTCGGGAATGCCGTCCGGATAACGGCTGTGGGCTCCTTCCCAAGTGAGCCGCGTCAAATACTCCAGGGGCGTCTGCCCTGGCGGCGCCAATTCTTTCGGATAGTCGTAACGTAGTTCATCGAGTGAAAACGTGCAGCGATTGGCAATTTCCACGGTGCGTCGAATTGCATCCGGAACCCGCGCAAATATTTCCCGCATTTCATCGGGTGACTTCAAGTGCCGGGCGGCGTTGGGAAACAACCGTTCTCCGGCTGCGGCCACCGTGCAGCCCGCGCGAGTCGCCGCCAGGACGTCGGCCAAGGCCCGGCGGCAGGGATGATGAAAATGAACGTCATTGGCTGCCACCAGCGGCACACGAGTTTGTTTGGATAATTTGATTCGCTGCTCTAATTCCCGATCATCATTTGGTCCCCGGTGTAATTCAGTGAGCAGATAGCAGCGGTCGGCAAACACTTCACGGTAGCGATAAAGGTCATCCGTTGTTGTGTCGCCCACGAGACAAGCTAGCAATCCAGTCGAGTGCGCTGCTAAATCAGCGAACGACAATCGGCACTCGCCTTTAGGTGCGTTCCTCCGGCCGACGGTAATCAAGCGAGCCAGGCGACCATACGCTTTACGATCCGTCGCCAGGACGACCACCACTGGTCCGTCGACGGGAGTTAGCTCCGCTCCGATCAGCAACTTCAATTGGGCGTCCTTGGCGGCGCCATGCGCCCGCACGATGCCTGCCAAACTATTGCGATCCGTAATGGCCAGTGCCGAGCAACCTAATTCAGCGGCTCGGCAGACCAACTCGTCGGGATGCGATGCGCCTTCCAAGAAAGAAAAATTGGTTTTGCAGTGCAGCTCTGCGTAGGGAATCACAGTTGGCGATCGGATGGGCGCACTCTGCAGGCGTCGTCGTTTACTGTCTGGTTGCTCGGGCATTAGTCAAAAACTCCATGCAAAAACCATTGGCCATCGGAGAGGCGGCGAAATAACCAAAACCGCTGGCCA
>DASXPQ010000266.1:0-4905 GCA_036493575.1 Pirellulales bacterium | reverse complement strand
GAGTGTCAACGGCTGACTTGAACAAGCTGTTGCGGGCTGCAATCGAGGCCAATCCGCCGCCCATTTATCAAAACCGTCAGCCGAAAATCTTCTTCGCCACCCAAGTGGGCGTTGAACCGCCCACCGTGGTTTTATTCACGTCGAATCCGATGGGAATTTCCCAGACGTATCGTCGCTATTTGATGGGCGTGTTTCGCGAACGGCTGCCATTTAGCGAGGTGCCCATCAAGCTTTATCTGCGTCGCCGGGAAGAGCGCGATCGACCACCGGGG
Organism: Pirellulales bacterium; assembly: GCA_036493575.1. Classification (GTDB taxonomy): domain Bacteria; phylum Planctomycetota; class Planctomycetia; order Pirellulales; family JADZDJ01; genus DATJYL01. The sequence goes on along the minus strand of DASXPQ010000266.1, from coordinate 4,633 downwards.
GACGAGGCGACAAGCGGAAATTCTGCGGCGACTTAGCCTTACGGCCATATTGGGCCGCTGCGGAGAGTGACGGCAAAGTCGTCGGGCATCGTCAGCCTTTCTTTGGTATGATGCCGGCGGTCGGCAAAGCATGGACGCATTGGCGCCGATCGGACGATTGGTTCGTCCTTCGCAGGCGAGAAATCGACACGGATGATTCTGGCCGAATGGCAACTTGCATTGCTAGCATCAAGGGACCCAATTGCCAGGGCGATAGCGCCTGCGCATTTCGCAGCCAAGCGACAGCCTTCTTTTCAATTCTGGGAAGGATGGCGATCGCAGCTTATTTCGTTTTTTCGTCGATTGTCTGCTTCACACGTGTTACCGCTGCGGCGGAAGACGACGTTAATGCGAAGACCACTGCGACCGTAGAAAAGCAGTTGGACACAAAGCACCCGGCTACAGCCGTTGATTTTTATCGGGACATCAAACCGATTTTCGTCAAGCATTGCTTCGCGTGCCACGGACCGGCGAAATCGGAATCGAATTTGCGACTGGACCTGCGCAGTGCCGCTCAGCGTGGCGGTGACAATGGCCCGGATATTGTAAATGGCGACAGCACGTCTAGTTTACTAATTCAGTATGCGACCGGCAAAAACGAAGTCGATATTATGATGCCGCCCAAAGGAAAGGGCGTGCCGCTTAGCGAACAAGAAATTGCGCTTCTGAAATTGTGGATTGATCAAGGGGCATGCTGGCCCGATTTGCCGAGCGGCGCAACCGCAAGCAGCGATGCTGCAAGCGGTACTAAAGGCGAAAAGGATAAAGCAACAAGCGACAACGCTGTTCTCTCCGAGCACTGGGCCTTCCAACCCGTGCGGCATGTAAAGACGCCGATATCGCGTGACCCGTGGATTGACACGCCGATCGATGCATTTGTTCTGCAGCAACTGCAGACTCATCATCTGACGCCCAATCCGCAAGCCAGTCGGATTGATTTGATCCGCCGCGTTACTTTCGATCTCATTGGTCTGCCACCGACGCCGGAGGATGTGCAGCAATTCATTAATGACAAATCGGCGGATGCGTACGAGCACTTGGTCGATCGCTTGCTGGCCAGTCCAGGGTATGGCGAGCACTGGGGTCGGCACTGGCTTGATTTGGCCCGGTATGCCGATTCCGATGGTTTTGAAAACGACAGCGACCGGCCCAATGCGTACAAATATCGCGATTACGTAATACGCAGTTTCAACGAAGACAAGTCGTACAACCAATTCATTGTAGAGCAGCTTGCCGGCGACGAACTGGCAAATGCCGAACCAGAACAATTAATTGGACTGGGCTTTTGCCGCAATGGTCCCACTATTGGCAATCAAATCAACGAAAAAAATCGCGTGGATGAGGTCGACGACGTCGTTTCCACGACGAGTTCCGTGTTTTTAGGGCTGACCGTTGGCTGTGCCCGGTGTCACGATCACAAGTACGAACCCATTAGTCAACACGATTACTATCGTATGTTCGCCGTGTTCAATGATGCCAAAAAAGATAATGACGGCGACATTATGCACCTGAGCGACACGACGGACAAACCTCGCGAGAGCTATGTGATGCTGGGGGGAGATTACAACCGTCATGGCGATGAAGTGGAGCCGGGCGTGCCGGCGGTAATCGATAATGGCCGCGCCGATTTTTCGCCGTCCGACGCAGAGCGGCCCAGCGCTGGCCGACGCTTGGCACTAGCTCGATGGATTGTCGATCCTAAAAATCCACTTACCGCGCGGGTCATTGTCAATCGGATTTGGATGTATCACTTTGGCAGGGGGCTGGTCAACACGCCGAGTAACTTTGGGCAAAGCGGCGACCCGCCTACGCATTTGGAATTGCTCGATTATTTGGCGGATCAACTTGTGCGGGGCCATTGGCGCATCAAACCACTTACGAAAATGATTGTGATGTCGGCGGTGTACCGGCAATCGTCGGCGTATGATCCGGAGAAATCGGGCAACGACGGCGATAACCAATGGTATTGGCGCTATCCGGTGCGTCGATTGGAAGCGGAGGCCATTCGCGACAGCATTTTGGCAGCCAGTGGAAATTTGAATCTGCAAATGTACGGCCCTGGAATCAAGCCAAAAATTCCGGACAGCATACTCACCACGACCAGCAAGGAAATGTGGCCGAAGGTTGCCAAGGAAGGACCGGAGCAATGGCGGCGCAGCGTGTACATATTCGTCAAGCGTTCGCTGCCGGTACCGATGCTGGAAGGCTTTGATGCCCCCACGGCAACCCAGACGTGTGAACGTCGGATGACGACCGTCGTAGCCACACAGGCGCTGCAACTGTTGAACGACGATTTTAGCAACCGGCAGGCAGAATATATGGCGACGCGCGTGATTCATGATGCCGGCGAAGATATAAGCCACGAAGTGGAACGGGCTTATTGGTTGACATTTTCGCGCCCGCCCAATGACAGCCAGCGCCGGCAGGCGGCGGAATTTGTAAACAATCAAATGGAATCTGCCCGGCAAGCATTGCTGAACGAACATAAACGGGAGGGAGTGACTCCGAGCCAAATTAAGATTCGCGCTTTGGCCGATTTGTGTCACGTGCTGTTTAACGCAGATGAGTTTGTGTATTTGAATTGAAATCAGGCGGTAGATAGTAGCCAGTAAGTGGTAGGCAGGTTATTAATGGACGAGAAAAACGACTGTTGCAACTTTGGCCAATGGCCAACGCTGTGGAATCGACGCAAGTTTCTGCAAACGACCGGCGCAGGCTTTGCCGGCTTGGCGATGCAGTATTTGCTGGGCCGCGACGGCGTGTTGGCGGCGACTAATTCGGGCAGTTCCAGGCGATCTAGCGCGGATCGAATGCCACCGGGTGGAGCGGCGGGTTCGACGAAATATAATTTGCTTTCGCCCAAGCCGCCGCATTTTGCGGCAAAGGCTAAGTCGGTCATCTTTTTGTTTTGCTATGGCGGGCCGAGTCAGGTGGATTTGTTCGATCCCAAGCCAGCTCTGGACAAATGGCATGGCAAGGCCATTCCTGTGTTTGAGAAACAGGATGCGTTTTTTGAAGATACGAAGAATACTGCCTTCAAAAGTCCGTACAAGTTTCGCAAGTATGGCAACGCGGGGATCGACATTTCGGAGAAGTTCCCGGAACTGGCGCGGTGTGCGGACGATTTGTGCGTGATTCGCTCAATGCATGCGGAGTCGAATAATCATGCGCCGGCGCTGTTTCAAATGAATACGGGTTTTTTGCTGCCGGGGAAGCCGAGTTTTGGTTCGTGGGTTACATATGGTTTGGGCGCCGAGACCGATCGATTGCCGGCGTTCGTGGTGATGTGGGATCATCGGGGCGGGCCGATCAATGGGCCGCAAAATTGGTCGGGGGGTTTCTTGCCGCCGGCGTTTCAAGGTACGCCGTTTCGCAGCACGGGCGATCCAATTGTCGACATGAAGCCGCCGGCCGACATTTCGCCGGAGGAGCAGCGGGCGCGGCTCGATTTTTTGGCAAAGCTGAACGAAGAGCACCTGCGGCTGCATCCTGGTGAGGAAGAGCTGAGGGCACGCATCGCCAGTTATGAACTTGCTTTTCGCATGCAGATGAGTGCGCCGGAAGTCGTCGATTTGGCCGATGAGACCTCGGACACGCAAAAACTGTATGGCTTGGACAACAAGCAGACTGAATATTTTGGCCGGCAGTGTTTGTTGGCCCGGCGGTTAGTGGAGCGCGGTGTGCGATTTGTGCAGCTTTACTCCGGCGGCGGCACGCAGCAGGCTTGTTGGGATGCGCATCAAGGATTGAAGGTAAATCATGACATGCACTGCGCGGAAACGGATCGGCCGATTTATGGGTTGCTCACGGACTTGAAGCGGCGCGGATTGCTGGATAGCACGTTGGTGATTTGGGGTGGGGAGTTTGGGCGTTTGCCGACGAATCAAGGAACGGTTGGCCGTGATCACGGGCCGAAGGGTTTTACGATGTGGCTGGCTGGCGGCGGCGTTAAAGGGGGTATGATTCATGGCGCTACGGATGATTTCGGATACGCCGCCGTTGAGAAGCGGACCTCGATACCGGATTTGCACGCCACTTGTTTGCATCTGTTGGGTCTGGATCACAAACAGCTTACGTTCCATCACGGCGGGCGCGACGTGCGGCTGACGGATGTGAGCGGCGAGGTGATTACGGACATTCTGGCGTGAGGATTTGCGTTGTTGGTGGAGCAAGCGACAGGAGTGAAAAATGCTGACCGCGGCACATCTTGTAGCATTCATAGCAACGGCTCAACCGGAGCGTGCGAAGGAGTTTTACGAAACAATCTTAGAGCTGCGTTTGGTGAGCGATGACCAATTTGCCATGGCATTCGATTGCGGGGGAACCCAGCTACGCATTCAGAAAGTGGAAAAACTGAGCCCGCATCCGTTCACGGCGCTGGGATGGCAAGTGCCGGACATTCGCAGTGCGGTGGCAGAGCTTAAGAAGCGGACGGTATCGTTTGAACGCTATCCGTTTCTATCGCAAGACGACTTGGGAATTTGGCAGGCTCCCAGTGGCGCGAAGGTTGCCTGGTTCAAGGATCCTGATGGGAATCTGCTGTCTTTGACCGAAGTCGGTGCAAACTGATTAGTGAAAGAGCGCTGAGCGGACT
>DASXPQ010000265.1:0-6518 GCA_036493575.1 Pirellulales bacterium | reverse complement strand
ATTTTCCCAGCCATCCCGCGCGAAGCCGCCGCAAAGCCCTCCCGCCCCCGCATCGGCTCGCACCCCGGCCGCAAAAACACCACATCCTCAGCCATCAAACTCAGTACCGTCTCCAAATCCCCATCTTTCGACGCCCGCAACCAGTTGTCGATCACTTCCCGAATCCGCTGCTTATCTTCCTCGTCATTCATATTTTGTCCCGATCTCACTTGAAAAAATCACGGTTCGAACTTCCTTCCCCGTCAATATATCCATCCAGCCGGAACCCACAACTTGCTCCGTCTAGTTACTCCCGCCATGTCGTGCTCGTAGAGCCGCCAGTCGTGGCTAATCGGTTCGACGAACTCTTGCGCGAACGCGCATTTCGGCATGGGACGAATTGAATCGGGGGAAAAGGTTTCCTGTTTAGCTAGCAGGAATCCTCCCTCACTACATCCGCTTTATCGTGGCCTGATGATTCCTCGTAACGTCTGCAGATCGGATTTTGCTTGACGTGGGGGGTAATGTGGCGGATACTCATCCCCTACTCTTAGGTTACCCATCGTGTGATAGAGACGGCATTTGCCCGGCTAAATCCGGGAGAAGGAAGCAAACATGCAAAACACGCATCACTCCGGCTTCTCAAGCACTGGGTTTAGCACTTTCAGGCTTAAGTGGCTAGCGCTGTCGGCCGTCGCTTTGTTCGGCTCCGCACCGCTGGCAACCGCTGCCACGTTCACCATAATCGCAACGACCAACGGCGAGACAAGTGGCGCTACACCCTTCGGACCTGTGATCGCCGACGCAGCCGGCAATTTGTATACCACCATGAACGCTGGCGGAGCAAGCGGCCAGGGCACAGTCATCAAGCTCGACGCCTCCAATAACTATGCCATCAGTACGTTGGTGACTTTCAACACCACCAACGGCTCGAACCCTTATGCCGGGCTGATCGCCGACTCAGCCGGCAACCTGTACGGCACAACTTATTACGGCGGAACGTTCGGCGCTGGCACGGTCTTCAAGCTCAATGCCTCCAGCAACTACGCTCTCACCACGCTGGTGAATTTTGCGAGCTCCTCCACCGCGCCCCTCAACCCACGCGGCATTTTAGTAAACGATGCCGCTGGCAACCTTTACAGCACAACCGTGAGTGGCGGTCCCACCGGCGCCACATCATACGGCACCATCTTCAAGCTCACCGCAGCCAGTGGCTATACGTCGTACAGCCAGGTGGCCAACTTCACCGCCGCCACCGGAGTGTATCCCTATTGCGGCGTAACGATTGACGCCGCCGGCAATCTTTTTGGCACGACCGAAGCTGGTGTCGGTAATCTAGGCTCGCTCTATGAGGTTGCCGCCAACACCAGCACGATTACCAAGCTCGTCACGTTTACCGGCACGGCCAACGGCGGACGCCCTTACGCTGCGCCAATCGTCGATGCCGCCGGAAATTTGTACGGGACTACCAATGAAGGCGGAACAACAAACAACGGCACGGTCTACAAATACAATCCGAGCACAAGTACGCTCACCACGTTGGTGAACTTCGCTTTCACCAATGGCGCGCACCCACAAGGCAGCCTGATCGCTGACGCCGTGGGCAATCTTTATGGGACGACGACCACTGGATCCAATGGCGGCACCGTCTTCAAACTCGACGCATCGAACAACTACGCGCTCACAACGCTCGCAACACTTATAAAGTCCCAAGCTGCGCTCTACGCCGACGGCTCTGGCAATTTATTTGGAACCTCCCTTAGCAGCCCAAACGGCGTCATCTTCAAAATCACCGGGGCGGCCTTTGTGCTCGCGGGCGATTTCACTGGTGACGGGCACGTCAACGCGGCCGATATTGCGGTGATGGAGCAGGCCCTGACGAACGTATCCGGCTATGGACAAACGCATGGGGGCTTAATGGATTCGCAAGTCAAAAGCCTTGGCGACATCAACGGCGATGGCAAATTCACCCCCGCCGACGTGCAAGCCCTCATAGAAAAACTCAAATCCGGCGGCGGCTCCGCCGACCCCGTCCCCGAGCCCCCAGCCCTCGAACTGGCAGCCCTCGGCACGGCCCTTTTAGTGGCCCTGCAAATCCGGTGGATCCGGCCAGAAAAATGGCTCCCACTCGATTGTTAGTCGAATCCTTATCGTACTTGTGGGCCCAGACAAGCAGGAACCCAACCTCCTCGCGCGCGTAAAGGCATTTCGCCGTGGATGCCACGCCCTCTCAGCGTCCAATGATCCTCAGCGGCCCCTCTCACGGCCTGCCATGCGGCCGGTCTATATCGCCGGGCTTTGCGTAGCGCTAGCTACGTTGCTCGTCCATGTCGCCAGCTATTCGTGGGGCCCGTCGCTTACACTTTGCGATCTCCGAGTCGATCTCGACGAAGGCCTCGTGGCGGTCGAGCTGCCGCTGACCCTTCTAGCTCCTAAAGGATCGCTTACGACCAAATTCGTCCTCTACAAGCGAACTGCTCAGAGTTGGGCCGTCTGGCCCTCCGGCGCCGATGGCCATTGTCCTTACCGGAACTGGATGTACACATACCGCCTCGGCGATTTCATGTTTCTCGATTTCGGCTACTGGCGCGGCGGCTGGCAATCCGACTCACGGCCAGGCCCCTTCCTTTTCATCTTCCTTCCTGTCTGGTTCGTGGGACTCTCCCTGTTCGGCTTGTTCTTGGCAATCCGCTATCGACTCCTCCGTTTTACTCTTCGTACGCTCTTGATCGGCATCGCCCTCTGGTCACTCATTCTCTGGTTGCTCACGCTGCGCAGTGCGGTATAACTTCAGCATCGCTGGCCTATAAATTCGATTGAACTCTCGCCCGTTTTGCCGGGTGCCATGCCCACGGCTCTGCGTGGGCATGCTTTCCGCACGGGAGGGCGAGGCTCCCCCGCCGAGCCGCTGCAACCGCGACCGTCCGCCGCCGTTCCTCGTCTCGCCTTGGTTCGGCATTCCTGCGTGTCTTCGGCGGAATCCACATCGCTTACCAGTCACTTCGCAACAGGGGGCGCGGGAGGGGCGGGTTTCTGCCCTACAACGGATCCTTCAAACGCAATTCTGGGATCGTTCACTTTGACAAGTTCATGCAGTTCGTAAACGTTGCGATAGCCGTATCCATACAAATTGATGTAGGTGGGAATATTCAGTGCCATCATGAGCGGCTTTGCTTGGGCGGCAAATTGGGCTGCTACCGCCTTGTCCGACTTCGCACGCGGCACGAAAGCTTTGGTGGCAAAATCCGTCTGGTTGCCATCGAAATTGTTGTTGCAGTAGATCAAAATCTTGGTCTCGGCATTCGGTATGACTTTCTTCAGGTTGTCTTGGGTATAGTCGGTAAAGGCTAAGTGTTTCGCGCCTTTAAGGTGGATGCGGTCGAAACGAAAGTCCGAACGAGAATCCAGAATGATGACTCCCTCCTCCCTGCTCATCTTGAGGAAGGTATTGAGGTCGATCAGGCGGCTGGCTCGGTGAGCCTCCACCTCCGTAACAAGCCCCTTGAAGTCATCGAAGCTAACTTTGGCCTTGGGGTAGTTGGTGTCCTGCGCCAAACCCGCGTTGGATGCCAGCAGGATGACGGATACCACGAATAATATTGATTTCATCTTTAATCCTCGCTTCATCAGTCGACCATTGTCGACCGAACGACTGATTCTGCAACCGAACTGTCGCAAATCTTCCCCACAATATAGACGCATCACGACGGTTACAAGTTCCGGAAAAGGCGCAAAGAAAAAGCCACGCTGGGTTGAGAGCGGGGCTTACCTTGCCATGCCCCTTCATCAGGATTGCCGTACCGGACTGCTTTTTCAGCGCCTATTATCTTGGCGGGCGAGTAGCGCACTTCGGTCTAGCATCGCTGGCCCAAAAATTACTTTAAATTTTCGCCCGCTTTGCTATAGGGCTTTGCATAAATACTCCGTTCTGTATAGAAAATCGCGATTCTGTATAAATAATCGCGCCGCTACTTGCCACTCGCCAGCGCTTTCACTTTTGCTGCAATCTCATCGCGTACTTTTCTAAATTCGTCCGGCGGCATTAGCTTCGGATCGGGAATCTGCCAATCTTCACGGCGCTTGGCTTTGAGCATCGGACACTCATCGCCGCAGCCCATCGTGATAGCTAGATCGAATTCGCCTGGCGGCAGGTCGTTTAAGCCCTTGGATTGATGCTTGGATAGGTCGTAGCCTAGCTCCCGCATTGCTTCGATGGCTTTGGGGTTCACAACTCCAGAAGGCTTTGAGCCGGCGCTATAGGCTTCCAGTCCTGCCATGCGGCCAAAAGCTTCTGCCATCTGACTACGATTGGAATTCTCAACGCAAACAAAAACCACTTTCATGTAATCGCCTTGTGGCCGAGTACACCAATTGCAGCACCAAGAACTGGCGCAAGTAAGTATATCCAGATATCCGATAGCGCGCCACTGAGGACCGCGGGCGCAAGGGAACGGGCAGGATTCATGGATGCGCCGCAGATCGGGCCAGCGAAAAGCGCCTCAAACGCAATCACGCCGCCGATGGCCACCCCGGCCAGCAAGCCCTTTTCCTTGGGTCCCGTTGCCACCCCAAGAATGACAAACATGAGGATGGCAGTTAGCACTATTTCCAGCACGAACGACTGCCATTGTGGGCCGGTAGGATGCGTGGCCCCGAGCGTGGAATCATGGAACATGACCAGCAGCAAACCACTGGCGGCGAATGCTCCGGTGAGCTGGCTCGCGATGTAGGGCAGGACGGTAGCGCCGGGTAAGCGTCGACCGATCCAAAAGCCCAAAGTAACGGCAGGGTTAATATGCGCGCCGGATACGTCGCCAATAGCGTAAATCATCGCCATGACAACCAGCCCGAAAGTCAGCGAGATGCCGACAGGGGTTACCTTACCAGTGATGTTATCAATCACGATGGCTCCGGTGCCGGCGAACACCAGCGCGAAGGTGCCAATGGCTTCTGCTAAGTATCGTTTCATGCCCCGCATTGTAACCGATGGGCGCGCAAAAAGGCCAAATTTTGGAGCACACCGTCGCAACGGAATCGCTACAGCCAACAAGAATGCAAAGCCACATCGCTGGCCCAAAAATTACTTTAAATTTTCGGCAGTTTTGCTATAGTGTACATATGTAATGTTATGCGCACATCGCCGTTTTCCCACGCTGCTGCACGCCGCCAACCCAATCCCAAATGCTGACAACAATCGTCAACAATTCAACTTCTCGAACGTAAATGAAACCCCTTTTGTCCCGCTCAAAAATGCAAAACCCCCAAATTCGCCGAGCCATCTTCACGATGCCCCTGACGAATCAACATCATTCTGTCACCAAAATAAAAACCCCAGACAAAACTGACAAAACGATGCACTTACGACTCCGAACTCTGAAATCCTAAATCCTAAATCTCCTCACTCGCCCCCCGTCCCTCGCCCCTCTAAAATAGCCCCATGACCGACGTCTCCACCACGACCCGCCTGCAAACCAGTCCTGCGAAGTCACGCGCCGAACTCCTCGCCACTCCCGTGCAATTCCTCAAAGGCGTTGGCCCCGATCGCGCCGCGCCCCTCCAGCGAATGGGCCTCCGCACCGCCGCCGACGTCCTCTTCAACTTCCCACGCGATTATCAAGACCTCACCGACCTCCGCCCCATCGAATCGCTCGAAGAAGACAAACTCCAAACCGTCCGCGCCACCGTCGACGAAATCGAAATCCGCAACACCGGCATGGGCCGCTCCATTCTCGGCGTGCTGCTGCGCCAAGACTCGCGTTTCCTCCGCGCCCTCTGGTTCAACATGCCCTTCATGGCCGAAAAATTCCGCCAAGGCCAGGAAGTCCTTCTCTCCGGCAAACCCAAGCTGAAAGGTGGCCGCTGGGAAATGTCCCACCCCCGCACCCAATGGCTCGACCCCGACGACGCCGACCAGCCTGCCACGCAACTGCTGCCCGTCTACTCCCTCACCGAAGGCGTGAAACAAGCCAGCCTCCGCCACATCGTCCGCCAGGCACTCGATAACTACACCGATCTCCTGGACGAAGCTTTTACTGAAGCGTTTCTCACCGAGCATAAACTATCCCCCATCCGCACGGCCCTGCGTGAAATTCATTTCCCTACGAACAAGGAAAATCTCCAGCTCGCCCGCCGCCGCTTCATCTATCAGGAAATGTTCGTCCTTCAGTTGGCCATGGCCCTCCGGCGAAACCTCCAGGAAACCCGCCGCCAAGCGCCCCCCTTGGAACCCACCGCCAAAATCGATGCCCGTATTACCCGACTATTCCCCTTCGAGCTCACCGCCGCCCAGCGCCAAGCGATCGACGAAATCGCCGCAGACATGGCCCGCCCCATCCCAATGAACCGCCTCCTCCAAGGCGATGTCGGCTGCGGCAAAACCATCGTCGCCGTCTACGCCATGTTGCTCGCCGCCGCGCACGGCTCCCAAGCCGCCCTCATGGCCCCCACAGAAGTCCTCGCCCGGCAACATCTGCGCACCTTGCAAAAACTGCTCACCAGCAGCCGGGTGCGCTTAGCCTTACTCAGCGGTAGCCTGTCGG
>DASXPQ010000264.1:0-2615 GCA_036493575.1 Pirellulales bacterium | reverse complement strand
CGACGCAACGGAAAACCGAATTGGCTGGACGGCGGGTGCAGGCGTCGAATGGGCCTTTACGCCGGAATGGTCGGTCAAGCTCGAATATGACCACTACGGCTTCGGCACAAAAAGTGTGCTGCTTACCGACACCACGATTTCTGGAGTCAATGCCCCTGTTAATATCCAACAGAGCATCCAAGTCGTGTTGCTCGGAATAAATTTCCATGCGCGATCCGGACCTGATTGGTGAGAGGCCAATGAACTTCCGGCGGCAACAACGACGGCGGAGATCGGCTTTTGAATCGCCTGCCGGCGCAGCATTGATTTTGCCCGCGGCGGTTTTGGCGCTGTCCTTTTGCTCGCCGGCCACGGCGCAGGGCAATGTCTCAAAAGCGGAGGCCGACGCCAAACTGCGCTATTGCGAAGTCTGCCATGGAGCGTCGGCGCAGGGTTTTCACGGCTATTACCCGATCCCGCGGCTAGCGGGTCAACCAACTGAGTACCTAAAAAATCAATTGCAGGCCTTTGTTGAGCGTCGCCGGACGAGCAACATCATGTTCAATGTCGGGCACGTCCTCAGCCCGGCGATGATCGATGCGCTGACGACCGATTTCAACCAGCTCAATCCGAAGCCTCTGGGGGGCGCTCCAAAAGGAAACATCGATGAGGGAAAAAAGATTTTTGAAAATGGAATCGCTGAGTCGAATGTTCCTGCGTGCGCCTCATGCCATGGTCCCGAAGCCAAGGGGAACGGGCCGTTTCCGCGCCTGGCCGGCCAACTCTACGACTACATCACCAACAAGTTGACGAACTGGGAGAAGGAGCGCGGACAAAATCCGGCCCAACCCGATATTTCGGCAGTCATGCAGCCGATCGCGCATAGCTTGACTCAACCGCAGATCAAGGCGGTCGCCGCGTACCTGAGTTATTTGGAGTAGATCCGTGCGTTCGCTGTACTCGCTCCAGACCGACAGAACGACAAGAAGAGCGCGGTTTGCGTTCCCCGCTGGTCGTGTCCTGAAAAAAGCAGGATTACAGGTGGGCTTGACTGCCGGAATTCTCGCATTTGTTTTGGCGGGCGCAGTCAGCGCACAACATCGGATCACTGGTTCGGGGGATTTACAGGCCAAAATCAGCTACTGCAAAGATTGTCACGGCGTGTCAGCGCAAGGCTTCAATGGCTATTATCCCATACCCCGTCTTGCTGGACAGCAGCCGGAATATATCGAAAACCAGCTGCGAGCCTTCACCGAGCATCGGCGAACCAACAATATCATGTTCAACGTGGCTCATTCGCTGAGTCCGGCCATGATAAACGCTCTGACGGCGCATTTTGCTTCGCTCAATCCGCCGCCGATCGGTGGCGCACCGCGGCAGCTCGTAGCAACGGGGCGAAAAATATTCGAAGACGGCATGCCGGAAGTAAACATTGCAGCGTGCGCTGCTTGTCATGGTCCGGAGGCGACCGGCAGCGGTCAAATTCCGCGGCTGGCGGGGCAGCTGTACCCCTACATGATCAAAACACTGAGCAACTGGGACAAGGAGCGCGGTCGAAATCCGACAGTACCGGACGCGGCGGCCATCATGAGCCCGGTTGCGCACAGCCTTAACAAGTCGCAGATCGAAGCGGTTGCGGCCTTCGTGAGTACGCTGAGGTCATCACGGGCAACGCCGAACACGGTGCAATGAGACAATGAGGGGCAACGGGCTAAAGGCAGCGGTTCTGATCGCGTGCTGCTGGATATTTCATCCGGCAGGCAGCGACGCGGAAGTTCTCGCGGTTCGAAACTGCAACTGGTGTCACGGCGGATCGGCGAGTGGCTATCCGCCCGCGCCAGCGCTAGCGGCACAAAGACCTCAATATGTCGCAAAGCAGCTTGCCAATTTCCGCGCCCACACGCGCGACAATCCATTTTCGCGACAGTATATGTGGGGGGCAGCAAGAAATCTCGACGCCGACTCTGTACGGAATTTAGCATTATATTTTGCAAATCTGCCGCCGCGAGCAGCCAGTGACGGTGTGCCGAGCCTCGTCGGGCTCGGGCAAACGATTTACCAGGAGGGAATGCCGGAAGCGAACGTCGTGGCCTGCGTCGTTTGCCATGGTCCGAATGGCGAAGGCATCAGAGATATTCCCCGCTTGGGCGGACTTGATTCTACCTATCTGAGACGGCGCCTGGAACAATGGAATCAGGGTTATCACGCCGCCGCGGGGCCACCGATGATCAGCATTGCCAGCAAATTGTCGGACGATCAGATTGAGGCTCTCGCCTCTTACCTCAGCTTCATAAAGTAAGCGGTCGCGGAAGCGATTAATTGCATCATTTTTGGCGTTCTTGACTGAGAATTCAGGCCAACCCTTTTGGCGGTGGGACGGGCTGCCGAAAAACGAAGAATTGGACGTTGCTTTGTGGTGCCGTCTGCAGTCGAATTCCGTTATCAAAGACGATGAGGAAGCCTGTGAGGTTCTTATTGCCCTTGTGGGCGTGCTTGTTGTCGGGCTGTGCTACTCCGCACTGGGTGAAACCCGAGGCGTCAAAGAGCGACCTAGCACAAGACCAAGCCGCTTGTATGCAGGCGGTTCAGCAGCCTCCGCCCTCTCGAACGACAGACCAACAGCAGTATGAAGCGTG
>DASXPQ010000263.1:0-8499 GCA_036493575.1 Pirellulales bacterium | reverse complement strand
AAATTCGTCTCGCGTCCCTCTTTATTCCCCAGTGCAGTCAAAATTCGTCGCACTTCGCTCACATCAATTTCGATTCCCAGAATCCGTTTCAACTGCGCCAACCGTAATACAATCGGTTCCCGTTGGGGCGGCTTTTGCCCCACGTCAATCACACCGGTCGCCAATTCGCCGCCAGCCATCTGCAAAATCAGCTCACACGCACGGCGGCTGGCCCAATCGACCCCTTCCGGATCTAATCCACGTTCAAAACGGTACGACGAATCGCTGTGTAGCGCCAATTTGCGAGCTGTGTTTCGAATCGAAAGCGGATCGAACTCGGCCGCCTCCATCAATATATCTTTTGTGGCCGATGTAACTTCGGTATCCGCGCCTCCCATCACGCCCCCTAAGCCCACAGCACGAGATCGGTCGGCAATCACACACATACCCGGCTCTAACTCATACGTCTTGTGATTGATCGCTTCCAGCCGTTCCCCTTTGCGAGCTTGGCGGACCACAATTTCGCGGCCGTCAAGTTTTTGGAAGTCGAATGCGTGCAGCGGTTGCCCGCACTCCATCAGGACATAATTGGTGACGTCGACAACGTTGTTGATCGGTGCAATGCCGAGCGTCGCCAGTCGATCAACCAACCACTTAGGGCTAGTTTGCACTTTGACCCCACGGATGACCCGCGCGGTATATCGATAGCACAATTCTGGGCACTCCAGCGTAACTTTAGTCAGTTCGGCAACGCTAGCTTTTCCTTGCGGCGGTTTTGGATCGGGCAGCGTAAGCGGCAGATCGAACACGACGGCCGCCTCGCGCGCAATGCCAATATGCCCCAAGCAATCCGGCCGGTTGCTGGTCACTTCCAGATCGATGGCCAAATCATTGCCTATGGTTTTCGTTTCCTCGTGGTTTAATCCAGCCAGCATCAACCGCCGCTCGAATTCCTCCGGCGCTAGCGAAAGCGGAACGTATTGTTTGAGCCAATCCCAGGAAACAATCATCGTGACCTGCTAAGCCTGCGTGATCACATGCCAAACATAAACCGCGTGCAATCGGGGCAGTGTAGTCGATTGCTAGCCGCGCTCAAAGCGGGGGAAATTAGTGCCGGAACTGCCCGACGGCACTCCCAGCGCCAACTTGCTAAAAAGTGGCATAGAGGCGGAGAGACCGAATCGCTAAAATTGCCGGGCTTCTCGAACTGCCACTCCTTCAGTCGTCGAATCGAAGCGGCATGGAATCGCCGCGACATTTGTCCACGCAGCCTATCAGCCGCTCGGACACGAACATGGAGGTTCAACGATGGCGTGCCAATTTTTCCAATGGTTGATCGCTGGCGGCGGACCCTCCACGTTTCAACACGCACTGGTAGGCGTCGGCTGTTTGTTAGCTTACGACGCGGTCAGCCGTTTGCTAAAGCGCCGCCAGTTGCAAATTAGCGATGCCGGAGCCGCCACCATCCAGCAAATTCAATCCACGACCGATCGCGACGAGCAGCGCCGTGCGGCTTGATCTCAGCTACACCCTCGCCGCTGCTTCTTGCCTGGCAGGTTGCCCATCGTAACGGCCAAAGATCATTCGGCCGGCGCTGGTTTGCAGCACGCTGGTCACCGCGACTCGAACCATTTGGTTCATATGTTCGCGGCCGCCTTCCACGACCACCATCGTGCCGTCGTCCAAGTAACCAATCCCCTGACCGGATTCTTCACCCGGTTTAACAATTCGCACTTCGGTCGTTTCGCCGGGCAAGTAGACCGGTTTGAGTGAATTCGACAAATCATTGAGGTTGATCACTCCCACGCCATTCAATTTTGCAACTTTGTTCAAGTTGTAATCGTTCGTGACCACTTTTCCGTTGAGATGCTTGGCCAGCAGCACGAGCTTCATATCGACCGGTTGACCGGCGAATTCCGGCAGCTCACGGTCGAAAATTTGTAAGTCAACTTTCGGATTAGTTCGCAATCGATTCAGAATATCCAGTCCTCGACGACCTCGACTGCGCCGCAGTTTATCGGAACTGTCGGCAATCCCTTGCAGTTCCGCGATAGCAAACCTGGGCATGATCAATTGCGTGTCAAACACTTCGGTGTCGACCACGTCGGCAACCCGGCCGTCAATTACCACGCTGGTATCTAAAACGAGAGGCCGTCGGCCTTTCACTTCCTTGGAGAATTCCACATACGGAATAATAAAACGAAAATCGTCTTTGGTTTGGATCAATAACGAAATGCACGTGTAGCAAATCACAGCCCCCAACCCTACCTGCACCCAATACACAACTTGCTGCGCGTGCTGCGCATCCCGAACCGACAGCGTCGCCGGATCGGGCAATAAAGGTAGCAGGGCCAGGCGTACCACGTATGTCAACAGCACTCCAACCAGCAATCCAAAATAAACGGCCGACATCGTTTCAATTCGCTTGCGGCGAACGAAGATGTCTAAAGCTATGACGATGGCCGCGGCCGTCAGGCACCCCGCGAACACCATCCACGGTATCCAAACCGGTTCCTTGGGCAAGAGCGGAGAATTAATTAATCCCACGCCCAAAGCAATCGCCATCATGACCAGCAACGAGCGTAAAACGATTAGAGCAACGGTTGGCATCGGTATGAATCGGCCCCAGCCCAGTGAACGATCGCTTGCCAATACCGCCTGACCATCTGCAAGCGTCGCAGGATGAAAATGATGGTCGCTAGGAATATATGGGTCCGCGCTGTCTCAGATCGAAATCCGAAATCGCTTTGACGCATTCTATTCTAGCAAGCCCAGAACGGCTCACCTAGCCGTGGGGAAACCGCGGTGACAAGAATCACCAGAACCACGGTTATCAGCAGCACGCCTAAAATCGACCAAGCCATAGTCGGGTTTTAGCAAAAACCTACGGCCGGGTAAGGGCCGTCGGACATACCGTCTTTTGGATTCCGGCCGGCAGCTTAGCGACCACGCCGGAACATGTCATCCGGCAATTGCCGTTCGGCGACTCGGCCGTATTCTTCCAGCGTGCGTCGCTGGCCCACGGTATGCCACGGGGCCACATCCGCCAATTCTGGCATAATTTCCAGCAATTGGTTGCACAACATTTGCACCAACCGCTTCATCGAAGGAGTATTCGCTTTTTCCACAATGGCGGCGACGGTTTTCATCACCTTGACCATCCGCGCCCGTTCCATGACCGGTGGCGACAGGGGCGACTCGGAGTCAACCAATAATTCTGCAATCGGTACATCCAACACTTGCTGCCATTGGTAAAGCATGCTCAACGGCAGGTCGCTGGTTTCTTCTTCTTGTTGACGAGCCTCCGTCACATCGACATTCAATCGCCGGGCAATATTGCGGAGCGAAACCCCCTGTTGCCGTCGGACGACCGACAACCGATGCAGCGGACGTTGATTTGTGCTGTCAGATACAGATTCGCCATTACTATTCAGCGCGCGAGGCGTTACGGAATTCCATTCGACGATACTCATGGCAAGCGTTAGCTCCTGGTTGTCAATCAATGATGAGAAAGAACGGAGAAGAACGATCAACGCCAATTTCGGCGCAAGTTTCCTCTACCCAAGCGAGCTTTTCCCCAAGCCCTGCTGCCGTACCCACAGTTGACTACTCTGTTGCCTCGCCCTGTTCTCCCTGCATCACCAACAGAACCAGCATCTTGCCCTGTATCTTATTAACCGTCGTCCAGATTCCTCAGGCTCCGCAATAATTGCGAAGCCGATACGATTAAGCCTTCCCCCGTTTAGCCGCCGGTGCGATTCACACGCAATGAACATTGCGTGAAAACCTTAACAATAGATGCCCGCTTAGGGCTGACCCGCTTAATTACACTCCCATTCGAAATCGCGTACAGATAATTGGTGCGCGACTTCGTCTCCGATGATAATCAGCAGATTGCGGATACGCAAGCCGCCACGACACAACTTTAATAAAATGACGCGTCGGCTCGCAAGTGGACCCCCACAAAAAAGGTGGGTCACCAACGCGTAGAGATTGATTTTCAAAGAGTCAGTTTTTCCTGCGATCGATCTAGCCGACTCGCTTCGTCGCCGTAAACCGAGAGCTTTCATTGTTACACTCAACTGCTGTGAGCGCTGGCACTGGTAGCTGTGCGTTTTCGACCTATTATGTCCAGCCATCTCCAAGCTCCTGGTTCCACAATTGCCATTGCCAATGGGATCGCGAGCAATCGCAGTAAAATAGCCAAGCCGAAGATGACCGTAAATGGATTCATGGAGGCCCGGCCCAATCGGGAAACGGTCTCGGCATCCGTCAGCCAATCGAATAAAAATCCGCCAGCCACGGTGGCCAATGCATGACACACACTAGCCGTTGCCTCGTGCGCCGCCACGTAGGGCGACTTTTCTTGCACGGGCGCTAATTTAATGGCCAGATTCGGCAAACAAATATTGTGCCCGGCATAAAACGACCACAAAATCCAAGCGCCTAACAGCAGCCACGCGTGCCAGGCTGGCGCCGGTGCAGCAATCAGATAAAAAACCATCGCTAAACTAACCAACCATTGACAAGCGATCAGAACGGATCGGTTGCCATATCGATCACTAAAAGGTCCTGCCCAGCGCGCGACACCGATCTGCCCAATTTGCATGGCGTTACGCATGATCGCCAAATCACCAACGCCAAGCTTCAGTATGTTTTTCGGAAACACCTTTTCCGCCGCCTGCGAAATGCCATTCGCTACCGACAGCCCGGCTCTAAACGACAGTAGCCTCCGGAATTGCCACTGTCGAAACGGCGCCGCCATCTCCCGCCACGGAATCCCTTCCGCCGGTGGTACAACACCTGCCGCAGGCATCAGAACTAGCGGAACGAGTGACCCCAGCATACACGCTGCGCCTAGCGCATTTGGAATTGCGTAACCCAACAGCTTCATGCTGGGAATGTCTTTGTACGCACCCCGCCAATAATCGGCAAAATATCCGGCCGCCAAAGCGGTCGGAATGCTCACCAGCAACTGCAACACTTGGCGCCAGCCGAAATAATTTCCACGGATCCGCAACGGAACCAGTTCAGCAAACCACGCCCATAGAGCAACATACCCCACGAAATCAAATAATTGATAACTGCAAACCACGGTAATCAGCACTGCCAAAGCCGCGGCTCGAGGCATTTGCGGCGCTAACCAACCTATCAGAGGCAGTCCTAGCAGCACGGCAAACCCTAATCCCAACGCGGCAACGCAAGTCCGCTTGGTGCTTCCCACCCGAGAAATAACGGCTGGCGTAAATAGCCGCAGCAATCCCGCCAGCGACGGTGCCGCCAGCAAGAAACTCAACGCCCGGCCGGTAGCCCCCAAATCGATGGCCAAATAGGTCACGATCGCGCCGGTC
The DNA here is from genome assembly GCA_036493575.1 of Pirellulales bacterium. GTDB lineage: Bacteria > Planctomycetota > Planctomycetia > Pirellulales > JADZDJ01 > DATJYL01. Next base: position 3,169 of record DASXPQ010000263.1, on the reverse strand, counting down.
GTCAGCGCATAGCCCATCGAGTAAACTATCGCGTTGACTAATCCAAGCTTGAGAGCTCGGCGACGCTCCGTTGGCGTTAGGCGATCGGCCATGGAAAAAATCAAAGACCAGATGAAAAACTGAACAGCCGCGACCGCCACCTACTTTCCTGCCCGCGATTCCTCGATCAGCTCCGCTGCGCCGGCGTCGAGCAACTGTTCCGCAACCTGCCGACCAATTTGAACCGCATCGGCCGCATTACCCAGTCGATCGGCATCTAATCGTTGGACGCCATCCCGACCAAGTACGCACGCCGAAAGGTGCAAGCGACCATCGTCTTCAAGCCGCCCCCACGCTCCCACTGGCGCCAAGCATCCGCCGCGCACCGTCGCCAATAACGTACGCTCAGCCAAAACCGATTGGTGCGATGCTAAATCGTCAATCGCGGCAATCAAATCCTGTGTTACACGGTCGCCCGACCTTGCTTCCAACCCCAAGGCGCCTTGTCCAATCGCTGGAAGCACAACCGTCGGCGGCAGCACTTCAGTAATCTGTGCCGCCAAATCTAATCGTTTTAATCCTGCCTCCGCCAGCACCACAGCGTCAAATTCTCCCTCGCGCAATTTTCGCAGCCGAGTATCAACGTTTCCCCGGATGTCTAGCATCTTTAAATCCGCTCGGACATGTAACAATTGAGTACGCCTTCGCAAACTACCCGTTCCAATCCGTGCCCCATGCGGCAGCTCGCGAAATGATGCTCGATCGCGGCTCACCAGCACATCAAAAGCCGATTCCCTCACCGGTACGGCAGCCAATATCAAACCCTTGACCACGTCTGTCGGCAAATCTTTCAGGCTATGAACCGCTACGTCAATTCGGCCGTCGAGCAGCCATTTTTGCAATTCCTTGGTGAACACGCCTTCGGTGCCGAGCGTTTCCAGCGGCGTTTCAGGCTGCTGATCTCCTCGAGTGGTAATCGTCACGACGTCACACTTGGTGCCCACTTCCGCCAAGCGCATCGCCACCCAGTTGGCTTGCCATAAAGCCAACGCGCTGCCACGAGTCCCAATCCGAAGCGGTCGATTCATCTTGCTCTCAAATCAAACGAAAATTACACCGTAAAACGCCTACTTCGTCTTTCCTTCTGTACTGTTTTTGCGATGGGAAGCAGCGGCTGCAGCATCAACGGCAAGCTGATGCGGCGGCAACACCACGCCGCAACTAATGATGAACTGCAGCGCCTGATCGATGGTCATATTGATATTGTGGGTCTTGCTTTGCGGAATCATCACCGGCTTAACGGTAAACAATGCCGGCGAAGTCGGCAGCATTACCGTCACGCACGCCTCGCCGGCCGCAGCGTTCACATCTTGCACCGCCTCACCCATCACCAATCCGATGCTCCACAGTCCGGGCCGTGGATATTCAATGGCCACGACTTGCTTGTAATGTGCCGGCAGCGCTTCGCCCAAGTTTTCACCGAATACAAAATCGGTCACTTGTTTTACCGCGGCATAAACTTTTCGCACGATCGGTAATCGTAAAATGCCCCAATCAAACCAGCCGCCAATTTTCGCTGTCAGGAATTTGCCAAGCACATATAAAAACAGAACGAATACGCATAAGAACACGGGTATTACTATTTGCGGCTGCAAAAATCGCTGTTCCACGTACAGCCGATAAAGTTCGTTGCCCGTGCTTGGAATAGATTCGTTCGGCACATTCTCCCGCAGCCAATCAACCACATGGGTTGGCACGTATTGTCCGCTTGAAAGTCGAGCATAGGGGCGGTCGTCAATCACCAGCGTATTATCATTCGCGGTGGCCCCCGGAGGCGCCTCGTGCACATCGGCCATCGCCCATACCAACACCTGACGGGCCGATAATTCTACCGGTTCCAGAATATATGTTTCGACGGTGTTGACTACCCAAACCAAGATTACGACAGTCAAAATTGGCGGCAGCAATAACGACAACCCGCGCAGCAGCACTCCGCGGACCTTTCGCGGTCTCGAGCGAACCCCGCGTCGTACATTCGAATTGCTGGACATAGGCTAAATCCAACCCATTACAAGCAACGGCAATTTCGATTGGCCGAATTATAGTCGGTGCGCCTCACGCAGGAACACAGATCCAATCGAACTCGCGACTCAGAAACACGCAGCAGCAAACCAATCGGAGCCGACTAAATCGGTCACAGGGCATCGTTGCCGATGCCCCGAGCCAAAACCGCCACACTGACCGCGGCAGCTCCTGCATCAATCAACGCTTTCGTCGCTTCCGCGGCCGTCGACCCCGTGGTTAGTACATCGTCGACCAATAATATCCGTCGCCCTTTTACCCGTGCTTTGCCGCAAATACGAAAAGAGTTTCGTTGTTGCACATGCCGCTCTCCAGGCAACACGTCTACCTGCAGCCGCGTCAACCGCTTGCGCTTTAAGCACGCCGTTACCAGCGGCAACTCCAAGCACTTTGCCAGCGCTTCGGCCAGCAGATCAGGACCATTCGTTCCCCGCCGTATTCGCCGCAGCCAATGCATCGGCGTTGGCACCACAATCTCGGTTCGCAATTCATGCAAAGCAGTGGCCCGGCTCTCAACTAGCAACCGACCCAGCGCAAACCCCAGCGGCTCATTGCGGCGTCGTTTCAGTCGCACAACCGCCTGACCCAACTCACCTTGATACGGCCCCAACGCTACCACTCGTTCCCATGGAAACGACTCGCCGTTGCAATGCCCACAATGTTCTACCGCCGACGCCAATCCATCGGCCGGGGCGCCACACCGCAGGCAGAAACCGCCCACCGGCGGAGCCAACCACCGCCGACAATCGTCACACAAACTGATTTGAGTGGCGCCTAAGCCCTCCGGCGGCACATCGATTTCGCACCAGGCGCACCGCGGGGGATAAATTAAATCGACAACTGCTTTCCCCATGGTCGACGCCGCATGTCGCCAACTAGAACCCACGGTTCCTGTCGAACGAGATAGCCAGCGTCCGGTATTCACAAATAGCTCTCCAACCGTGAACAATCCGCCCGTTCAAGTCTTGTGCTTCCGAGCCGTCGTATTCATGGTGAACATCATACCTGCGGTAAATTCCGCGGCAATCTCCTTGCCAGCATCAATCGACCTTGACCCGTTTTTTGCCACCGGTTATGCGGTAGAGAAGAACCGCATGCCCGTCCGCAA
>DASXPQ010000262.1:0-3668 GCA_036493575.1 Pirellulales bacterium | reverse complement strand
ACCCAAGTGTTGGTCGCCACCTCCGTGGTCGAAGTCGGCATCGACGTCCCCAACGCCACCTTGATGACCATCCTGGGCGCCAATCGCTTCGGCCTGGCCCAACTCCATCAAATGCGTGGTCGCATCTGCCGCGGCATCTTCTCCGGCAACTGCTGCGTATTCGCCGACGATCCGTCGGACGACGCCCAACAGCGCCTGCAAGCCTTCGTGAACACCACCGACGGTTTTCAGCTCGCCGAAGTCGATTTCCAACTCCGCGGCGCCGGCGACCTCATCGGCACCCGTCAGCACGGTCTGCCGCCATTCCGTTTGGCCGACCTGGTTCGCGACTCCGCCATCGTGGCCGAAGCCCGCGAAGATGCCCGCAATTTAATCGCCATCGATCAAACTCTGGCTAACCCTGAGCACGCCCGTTTACGACAGCTCGTGCTGTCCCGCTACGGCGCCGCCCTCGACCTAGGAGACGTTGGATGAAGAGATAACAACCCCAGCTCACACATTAACGTGCTGCCAGAATCGCCTCGCCGGTGCTCCATGCGCTCCCGTTGCGCTCCACCCGATGGTAGAGCGTATCGCGCTCCACCGGCTCGCGCCCAGCTTCCACAATCATCCTGCGGATTTGCTCCACCGACAGCACCTCCGGCGTCACCGCCCCCGCGTCATGATAAATCAACTCATGCCGCACCGTCCCGTCCAAGTCGTCGGCCCCATACGCCAGCGCCGTTTGCGCCGTCCCCAAACCGAGCATGATCCAGTAGGCCTTGATGTGATCGAAATTATCCAGCATCAACCGGCTCACCGCCATCGTCCGCAAATCCATCAGCGCCGACGGCTTTTTGATGTGCGAAAGTTTCGTATTCTCCGGATGGAACGCCAAGGGAATGAACGTTTGAAACCCACCCGTCTGATCCTGCAGCTCGCGCAACCGCAGCAAATGATCGACACGGTGATATGCATTTTCCAAATGCCCATACAACATCGTGGCATTGCTGCGCAAACCAAGCTCGTGCGCCGTGCGATGAATATCCAACCAGTTATGGGCATCCGCCTTGTGCTCACAAATCTGATCCCGCACCTCAGGATGAAAAATCTCCGCGCCCCCACCAGGCAAACTACCGAGGCCGGCATCTTTCAATTCCGTCAGCACCTGCCGCACGCTTCGCTTGGTGAGATGCGTAAACCAATTGATTTCCACCGCCGTCCACGCCTTCAAATGCAACTGAGAATAATGATCATGTAGCAACCGCACCAAATTCAAATACCAATCGAAATCCATCTGATGGTGCAACCCACCGACAATGTGCATTTCCGTGCAGCCGGCATCGATGGCTTCCTGCCCACGGGCCAGAATTTGCTCGTCGCTCATCCGGTAGCCTTTAGCTTCGCGCAGATCAGACCGGAATGCACAAAAAATACAGCGATAGACGCAAACGTTGGTTGGATTCAGATGGACGTTGATGTTGTAGTAGGCAAAGTTGCCGTTTTTCCGCTCGCGCACCAAGTTGGCCAGTTCACCAACGTCATTCAGATGCACTTCGGGCGAGTACAACAGCAGACCATCGTCCATGGTCAGGCGTTTCCCTGCCTCCACCTTGGCCCGGATCTCTTGAATCGACGGTTTGTTCGAACTAACCATATCTGAATTGCTCAAAACCGCTTAAACCCACAATGAAGCTGCGCCGACAATTAGGAGCCCGACGCTGACCACCGCGTTTACATTGAAAAATGCCGTGTTGACACGGTCTAGATCGTCGGGGTTCACCAACCGATGCTCGTAGATTAATAGTATCGCAATGGCCGCCACACCGAACCACCACAACCAGCCTATCAAAGGATAAACCAACGGCACCGCCAGGAGAAGGACCACCATTCCCAAGTGGCACGTGGCCGCCATATCCAATGCGCGTTTGACGTCCCAGCGAGCAGGTATGCTGTGCAGACCGTGAGCGCGATCGAACTCGACATCTTGGCAAGCGTAAATGATGTCAAAGCCCGCGACCCACAACTTCACCGCGCCGCCCAGGATGAAAACCGGCAGCAAATCCCAAGGATTGGCAATTACGTTTTCGCCGCGCAGTGCAATCCAAGCTAACACCGGAGCCAACCCTAACGCGCTACCAAGCCAAAAATGAGCCAGCATCGTAAATCGTTTGGCATAGCTGTAACCCAGTAGAAACAGCAACATTGGAATCGAGAAATAGAGCGGCAACCGATTCGGCAAAAACAGCAGCGTGCTGGCAACGAATGCAACCGAAGCCAAAGCGGCAAACGCCGCCACACTCCCCACGCTGAGAATTCCCGTCGGCAAGTGTCTGCCTACCGTTCGCGGATTGAGCGCATCAAATTTCCGATCGGCCAGGCGATTGAACGCCATCGCTGCACTGCGTCCGGCGACCATGCACACCAAAATGCCGATGATACGCTCCCACGGCCAAACAAAAACCGGCCGGCGCACTGCCGGAAACTCGTGAACTAGCTGCCGCAATTCGGTCCAACTCGGATTCTTGGTCACAGAAACTCGCGCCATCCCAGTGTGGTTTGCATCCGCACCTTGAGTAATCCCTTGCTTCAGTGCGGCCTCCGCGCCCAATAAGCGGCACGCCAGCAATGTTGCCAACAGCGCAAACGGGAGCGCGAACAATGTATGGCTGAAGCGGATCATTTCCAACATGTGACGAATGCGTGTGAGCATCAAATCAAAACTCGCAAGCAGAATGGGCCGCGCCACGCTAATCAACAGCAACCAGGCGACGATTCAACTGCCCCAGCGCTTTGTTAAATGGTGTTCCACACCAAGCTGGTCGCAGATGCGTCCTACAACAAAATCAACCACGTCGTCAATGGATTTCGGCCCATGATAGAAACCCGGACTGGCCGGCAGCACTATTGCGCCGGCCTCGGCAGCCTTTCGCATATTGTCGATCTGGGGCAGCGATAGCGGCGTTTCCCGCGGCATTAATATCAGCTTTCGCCGCTCCTTCAAGTGAACTTCCGCTGCCCGATGGATCAAGTTGCTGCCAATTGAATGCGCAATGGCACCTAGCGTACTGCCGGAACATGGGCAAACTACCATTCCTCCGGTGAGGAACGATCCGCTGGCAATCGGCGACATTAAATCCTGAAAATGGCAGTAGCGAATTTTGTTGACAAGTTCTGCAGCGGCGGCTTCGCCGCGCCGCGATTTTGCCAGCAGTTGGACGGGGGAAAAACTGTCGAGATCGACTTTCAAACTCAGCTCCGCATCCAAAACTGCACTGCCCGAAGGACTGATCGACAAATATACTGTTCGCCCGGCAGACAACAGCACCTCCAACAGCCGTGTGCTGTAAACTGCTCCGCTAGCGCCGGTGATCGCCAGAACTAATGGTTGCATGATCATTTCACTCCCACGTACAGTGTCGCGATGCCACACGTCAACGGCCAAAACTGCACGCTCTGTAATCCAGCAGCTTGCATGCGCGAAACCAGTGCTTCGCCATCGGGAAACTCGCCGACGCTTTCGGGCAAGTAATTGTAGGCTTGCGAAGGGCTGCGGGACACGGCCTGTCCGACTTTCGGCAGGACCCTGCGGAAAAACCAACGGTATATTCCGCGAACCGGCTGACGTTTGGGCATGGAGAACTCAAGCACGGCGACTCTGCCTCCCGGTCGGCAAACACGCGCCATTT
>DASXPQ010000261.1:0-6511 GCA_036493575.1 Pirellulales bacterium | reverse complement strand
TTGGCAATGCTCACCACCAGCCGCAAGTTGCCGCTGGAAAGCTGCCGTTTTACGTGCTCGTAATCCTGGAACTGCTGGTTCACCACCGCCAAGCGATTGCGCAAACTTCGCGGGCTTTCCCAAGTCAGCATCATCAAGCTGCGAAGCTCTTTCCGGAAATTGGCCCATTCGTCGCGCGCATCCGGATCGTGGGCCAGTTCATTCATCCGCCGGCGGACAAAATCCATCCGCTGCGAAAATTCTCGTAGCTGCTTTACCAGCGGCTGCACCCGGCGAGTGCGCAAACTCAATTCTTCCACTAATTGCAGCGCCTTCCTGCGTCGGCGGCAAAATCGCTTGCGCGCTTCTAGCCGTTCGGTCCGCGAAGTGCTGCGCCGCACCAGCCTCCGGAAATCGTCCCGATTGTGCTGCCGAATTTGACCTAGCGTTTTCAAATTATGCGGCATCCGCGCCAGAATCTGGTCCTTGGTCAACCGCTCCGTCAGCGACACCTTGATCGTCCGATCGAACGGCAGCACGCCTTGATACACTTTCTCCAGCGTATCAATCGTCACCTGCATGGCGAAGTTGCAACCCAGCACCGACCGGCGAAATCGCTTCCGCGTCACTTCGATTTTTTTCGCCAGCGAGATTTCCTGCTCCCGCGTCAACAGCGGAATGATCGCCATCTGGCTCAGATACATCCGCACCGGGTCGTCGCTCAGCTTCGGCAACTCTCCGGCCGGCATCGCTAGGCTCTCTTCCGCGGCGGGGTGCGCGGCCAATGATTCGAGCGCTTGCGAGCTATCGGCCGGCGGATCGGTCAGCAGCTCAATCCCTGCCTCGTCCAGCGCCATCAGCAGGTTATCAAGCTTTTCCGGGTTAACCGCCTCATCGGGCAGATAAGCATTAACCTCGTCGTACGTTAGATACCCTTGCGTTTTTCCTTTGGCAACAAGTTCATTCAAATCCGTCGTTACGTGGTCCACGTTCCCTCCTCCGCGCCACAATCCATTAGCGCGCTAGGCTGACAACATTCCAGTCGGCCACCCAACACATTTGCGGGAATTGTGTGGCCAACCGCGACAAAGCTCTCACCCCTCCATGGGCGAAGATATGCCTCGTCGTTTTCGCTCTTGTTCGATTATCTGAACGAACAGGGCCGTGTTTTCATCGACCGCTGTTCCTTCTTGATCAAGCCGCCGGGCTGTGTCACCAATCACCTGCTCCTGGCGGCTGCTCCGAATTCTGTTGAGTAAATCGTGAAGCCGGGCTGCCGGTTCCGCCGATGGCCTGACGTTTCCATGCTCATCAAACGTTTTAGCGCGTCCTTGATCGTCCAAATCCACAAGCAATGTTTTGACCTGTTGCTCGTCGAACTCCAATAGCAGTCGATCAAAATCCGGCGTGATCCCTTCTTGGCTCAACTGACAGCAGCGAGTGAAAATCATCCGCGCCAGCGGCGATTCGAACTTTTCCGCGGCAACCACTTCCGCCGCTGCCGGCGCTCCTTCCGGCTCCAGCAGCAAGATTTCTAATAACTCCCGTTCGAAAGCCGACAACTGCATAATCGACAACTCACCAGACGCACCCAATTGTTCACTTTGCGCAGCCCGGGATGTTTTCACCCGATCGCGTAAATCTCCCAGTCGCAATCGCAGCTCTTCCTCGACCACCCCAAACTGCCGCGCCAACCGTGCCAGCACCTGATGCTCCCGCAGCCGAGCTTGCGCACTAGTGCTCGACTGCAGACGCGGCGCCCGCGCCAGCGTACTCAACATTTCTTCAATCGCCTGATTAATCTGATGCATCGCCGGCCGCAACCCCAGCTTGCCTGTCATCACATTCAGCTTATGCTCCAGCGCATCGACGGCCCCATCCAAGAATTCGCGGAAAGCATCGGGCCCGCGCTCCAGTAGAAAGTCTGCGGGATCAAGCCCGTCCGGCAGCGTCACAATTCGCAGGTCTGCTTGCTCCGCCACAAACAACCCCAGGATTTCATTCGCCCGCCGTTGCCCGGCTTCATCTCCATCCAGGACCAGCGTGATCGAATCCGCAAACCGCTTGAGCAATGGAATGTGCCGCTCACCCAGTGCAGTACCCAGCACAGCCACCGTGTTCTCAAATCCAAACTGTCGCGCCACAATCGTGTCGGTATAACCTTCCATCACCACGGCGGTGTGGCTGCGCCCAATCGCATCGCGCGCCGAGTCCAGTCCGTACAACATGTTGCTCTTCGAGAACAGCGGCGTCTCCGGCGAGTTCACATATTTCGCAGCATTCTCTCCCGCCAGTTGCGGCAGAATCCGGCCGCCAACGGCCACCGGCCGCCCTTGCAAATCATGAATGGGAAACAGCACTCGCCCCCGGAACCGGTCGTAATGTCCAGGCCCATCCTGCTTTCGAACAATCAGTCCCACGGCTTCCAGCGCCTTAATTGAAATCTGCGTACTCATCGCCTGCTTGAGCAGCCAATCCCACCGATCCGGCGCAAACCCCAAATGGTACCGGCGGATACTCTCCGCCGAAATCTTGCGATCCTCTAAATACCGTCTCGCCGCCTCAGCTTCAGGGGCGCTAACCAGAAACTTATGGAATTGCTCCTCGGCCCACGCCATCGCCTGATAAAGCGGCCGCTTCTCGTCATCCTTGCCCCCCGCACCCGGGCGCTGGGGCTTCAGCGCAATTCCCGCCCGTTCGGCCAACATAGCCAAAGCTTCCGGGAATTCGACATTCTCCATCTTCATCATGAAGCTGAAGATGTCCCCACCCACATTGCACACCCAGCACTTGAACGATTGCCGCTCCGCATTCACCTGCAAACTCGGCCGGGTGTCATCATGCCAGGGGCACAGGGCTTTATAATTCCGCCCTTCCCGCCGCAGCGGAAGATAGCTGCCCACCAGCTCGACAATGTCGATGGCCTGACGGACTCGCTCTTTGGTATCAAACAGTGCGGACGAAGACACCAGCAACTCCTTTGCGGTGCTTAGTTGGCGGCAAGGCAGTAACGCGGCCGGCTATTTGATGCCTTGGTTTGCACGTGCTTGGGTCCGCGCTATGCTCTACCCAAACTGTGCTCTAGTTCGAACTCAGCTTCGCTCGAACTCGCGGCAAAGAATTCCCGACCTCCGAGGGCCCACCCTGACCCCACATTTACCGGCTTTCAACCCTCAGTCGAGAATGCCGGCTGTTGCCATCCGTGACAACGACGCCGATTATAGCGCCTGTTTCGCAGCCGGGTCAAGCCGATAAAACCTCTCCCTGACAGCACGGAAATACCCACTGTCGTCGCTTTTTTCTCACTCCACTGGGTATGATAGATATTAGGTGGAATTCTTGATTTCCAAGAGGATTTTCCCATGCCTCAGGCCATTGTCGATCCTTCTGAACTGCGCCGTTTCATCCAACATCTCAAAAAGTTCAACGGCGAGATGCTAGAGCAAATGCAAAGCACGCAGCGCCAGTTGGTCACCCTGGGCTCCACTTGGCGCGATCAGGAACACGAACGGTTCCTGGAAGAATTCGAGCAACAATTGCGAACCTTGTCACGCTTCGTCGATATCACCAATCAATACGTGCCCTACTTGCTGCGGAAAGCGGAACGCATTGAAGAATATCTGCAGCAGCGGTAATCGCTTTCGTTTTCGTCCTTGTCCTTTTGACTTCCGACTCCCAGCCTGCGCATGTCTGAAGCCCACGTCACTGAAGTCGCCGCCCTGGCCGATTTTCGCGCCGCCCTCACGGAATTTGCCGGCGAGGTCCGCCGCGGACTGACCGATATTCAATTGGAAGTCCGCCGGGCCATGGAATGGATCGCCGTCGATCGTCCCGCCCATTGGCGCATGGAATCTCGTCGCAGTGGCGAAGCTTTAGCCCATGCCAAGGACGAGTTGGCCCACAGCCGCACGTACAAAACAATTGGCGATTACGTTCCCGCCTGCATCGAGGAGAAAAAGGCGGTCGAAAAAGCCAAACGACGCCTGGAACATGCCGAGGAAAAACTGGAAATCGTCCGGCATTGGATCATGGCCTCTCGCCACGCCGTCGACGAATTTCAAGGCCCCGTGCAACAACTTATGGGCATGCTCGACGGCGATATCCCCCGCGCCATATTCCTGTTGGAACGCATGAGTATAGCCTTAGAGAACTACGCCACCGGCACCGCTCCGACGGCAATTAACTGGGAAGAATTGGTCCGCCAAATGCAAACCGCCTCAGTGGCACAGCCGGTCGATTCCCAGGAGCAGTCCCCCGAGGCAAAAAAACAATCAGCCGATTCGCATCCTGCCGCCGCTAAATCAAACACCACAAAGACCGCCGCACCATGAAAATTGCCGACCTCACCAGCGGTGCCGCCAAAATCACTTCGGCCTACAAAAAAATGCGCCTTAATTGGGACGCTACCAAGGACCATTGGCACGACCAAAATCGCGACCACTTCGAAAAAAATTATCTCGACCCCTTGGAACCCCAACTTGTCGCCGCCCTAGACGCCATTTCCGCGTTGGCCGATGTCCTGAGCCGCGCCCAGCGCGATTGCGAATAACAAACACTCTGAATAAATACGTCTGACTACGCATGAGTTTTTCCGCCGCCTCACAACACGAAATCCTGACCGAGCTGTATCGGCTCTCTGCCGAGCGCGAGCAGGCCGAGCGGCAAATGCGCGCCGAATTCGACGCCACCTGCGCACGCATCCAGCGCGAACTCAGCGATGGCCGCCAGGCCGCCATCATGAAGTTCCAACTCGACCGCGATTCCACTCAACACGAATACGATGCCGCCGTCGCTGGCGCCAAGGCCGTCTACGACACTCGCCACGACATCGCCGAAAGCGACCTCCAGCAATCGCTCAAGCAAATTAAATCGGAACTCACCTCTACCCAACGCAAAGCCCAAAAACGGCTAACCGAAGAAAACTGGGAAGCCAACACCGTTTTCGAGGCCACCCAAAACGCTCCGCAATTGCAATTCGAGCACGACCAGCAGGAAATCGTCGCCCGGCACGACGTCCTCCGTCGCGCCATCGATATCGCCAATCGCCATCTCGCCGCCTGCCGGCTCAGCCGCGTTCAACAAATTCCAATTCCGCCTTCCGCTGAGCCCGCCGCTACAGATCAACCCGGCACGTTCACCACCCCGGCATCCTGGAAAGAAGATCCCGCCGCCCAGCTTCACGACCTGGCCATGAACGCCGTCAACCGCTTGGAAGCATTCAAGCTGTTAAGCTTGCCAAAACTGTGGATGGGCAACCGTCCAGCCGGCTTCGTCTTCCTCCTGTGGCTCGCCGGTTGCGGCCTCGGTTTTCTCGTCTTCGGCACGCACGAGTGGACGAATTGGACCTGGCTCATCTGCGGAACTGTCTTGGCATTAGCCGTCGCAGTTGGCGGCGGCATTTGGCTGTATCGCCGGGCAATCAACGTTGCCACTGAGCCTTACCAATCGTTCCACACCATGCTCCAAGAGGGCGACGTCCGCCGCCGCGCCGCGCTGGAACAAGCTAATCATCGCCGCTTGGAGGAAGCCAAGCGAATTCTCGAACGCCGCGATCACGATCTCAAACTCGCCAAAGAAAAATTTGATACCACCATTTCCGAATCCACCGCCCGGCACGACTCAGCCCAAATCACCGCCCAGGAAACTCGCAACCGCACCCAGGCCGAGCTCGTTCAAACTCGCGATGCCACCCTTACCGAAGCAAATTCTGTCTTCCCCAAACGACTAGAAGAAATTCAGCAGCGTTATCAAACCGATTTGCGCTCCGCCCAGGCTCATTTCGATGCCGACTCCATCGCCACCCGCCAGCACCGCGACGACGCCTGGAACAACTTGGCCGAAAAATGGCGCACCGGCATGGCCAAAGCCCGCGCTGCCCTCGAGGAAAATCTCCGCCAAAACCAGCAGTTCTTCCCCGCCTGGACCGATCCCTCGTGGAACACCTGGCAGCCCCCCACCGGCACGCCCCCCGCATTGCGTTTCGGCCAATACCATGTCGATCTGCAAACCATCCCCGGCGCAATTTCCCTCGACGATCAACTGAACGGACTCATCCCCACCCAAATCGACCTGCCTGCCTTGCTCCCGTTTCCGCAAAACGCATCCCTCCTCTTCAAAGCCACCGGCGAAGGCCGTCGCCGCGCCATCGAAGCCGTGCAGGCCATCATGCTGCGGATGCTCACCACCATCCCGCCCGGCAAACTTCGCTTCACCATTGTCGATCCCGTCGGCCTCGGCGAAAACTTCGCCGGCTTCATGCACCTGGCCGACTACGACGAACAGTTGGTCAACAACCGCATCTGGACCGAACCAAATCAAATCGAAGCTCGGCTGTCCGATCTAACCGAGCAAATGGAAAACGTCATCCAAAAGTATTTGCGTAACGAATTCCGCTCCATCGACGAATACAACGTCTTCGCCGGCGAAGTGGCCGAACCCTTCCGCGTCCTCGTCGTGGCAAATTTCCCCGTCAACTTCACCGAAACCGCCGCCCGCCGCCTCACCAGCATTGCCACCAGCGGCGCTCGCTGCG
>DASXPQ010000260.1:0-6408 GCA_036493575.1 Pirellulales bacterium | reverse complement strand
CACGTACCACACATCCAGTTGGAATTTTTCCTCCCAGGAAATGGCATTACGACCATTGATTTGGGCCCAACCGGTGATGCCCGGCGGTACTTTGTGCCGACGTGCTTGCTGCGGATTATATCGCGGCAAATACTGAGCCAGCAAAGGACGTGGCCCCACTAGGCTTATCTCACCACGCAGCACATTCCAAAGTTGTGGGAGTTCGTCGAGGCTGACCTTTCGCAGCCAATTACCGAGGCTAGTAAGGCGTTGTTCGTCAGGCAATAATCGTCCTTGCGAATCGAGGGTACCAAGCATCGTGCGGAACTTCCAGAGCGTGAAGGGTTGGCCATGTAATCCGCCACGCTGATCTCGATACAAGACGCCACGACCCAAGCCAATTCGGATCGCCACGGCCGTCAATAAAATGACGGGCGACAACACGATGACTGCTGGAATGGCAATCGCCAGATCAAGTGACCTTTTGCCAACTCGGCGGTAAAAACGATTGAACATCAGCGATTGCGCAAATCCGCTATTCCTCGCCGTCATCCCCCGAGCGAAGACCGCCGAGCGGCAATCAATCATCAGGAGCTCGTCGTAATTTCCTTCAGCATTTCGTGGGCCCATGTACTGCGGCTGAGACGCATAGTGCCTTCTGTGCTAAGGAATTTAACATTGCTGTATTTGGCTTCGCGATAGTCGACAATATCGCCACGAGCAATGGCTTCCAGCACTTGCTCGATGCCTTGCTCCAGCGTCCATTGAGGTTCAAAATTCAAAATATTGCGGATTTTTGCGAAGCTTACTCGATAATTGCGGCGGTCAGTATCCTTGGAGTCCACGATGAGCTCCGCCCCAGGCACATGTTGGTGCACCAGTTCGCCAACCTGCTTGATCGTGTAGTTCTGTTCGTCGCAGCCGACATTGAAAATCTCGTCGCCGACCAATTCTCGCGGGGCAGCCAGTGCCGCAGCAATGGCCAACGCCGCATCGTCGACGTGCACAAAGGGGCGCCACTGATTACCGCCCATGACGGTAATCTGGCCGTCAATCTTCGCTTTGGCAGTCAACAAATTCACAACTAAATCGAACCGCGTACGGCCCGAAAGGCCATAAATCGTGGAGAACCGCAAAATCGTGGGCGCAAAGCGATCGTCAGCCATTTGTCGCAGCACGCGCTCCGCAGCCAATTTGGTGTTGCCATAGTGCGATACCGGGCGAGTGTTCGACCGCTCGTCCAGGAATTCGTCGCAGGCACCATACACGGAGCAAGTACTGGCAAACACAAACCGGTCCACGCCGCACAACCGGGCCACTTCCGCCACCATTCGTGTGGCAGATAGATTAACCTCGGTCGTCAGTTCTTTGTCGAGTTCACAGGCGGGGTCGCCCACAATCGCCCCTAAATGGACCACCGAATCGATGCCCTGCATCACTTCCACGATTTTTCCCACGTGGCGGAAGTCTCCCTGCACCACTTCCAAATTCGGATGGCCCAAAACTGGCTCGATCGGTTCCGTATCATATAACAGTAAGTCGAGCAGCCGGACGCGGTAACCGCTGCCTAGTAGTTTCGGCAATAGAGCCGAGCCGATGTAGCCGGCGCCGCCGATTACCAGCACATTCTTTCCTTGGCCGCGCTGTTCACCAAGAATTCGATCGCGCTCGGGGTCCGCGATTCTTTTCCACACCTGCAGCCATACACGGGCTCCAATGAGAAACACCAAGCTGATGATCCATGACAAAATCAATGCCGACCGGGGCAGCGTCCGCGCGCCACCGAGAAAACCATAATGCAAAAATCCATATACCAAGTAACTCTGGCAAACCGCTTGAAACACAATCAGCGCTTTATACCGCCCTTGATAAAAGCGCCCGTAGGTGTAAAAGCCGTTCACATAGAAGACGCCCACGCAAATAATTGTCAGCGGCCATGCAGCATCGGCGTACTGGCCAATCATGATCCAAAATTGATGCGCAAGCGATTTATCAACTTTCCCTTCTGCCAGCAGCACGTGGCAAAACCACGTTAGCGATAAGGCAATAAGCAGGGAAAACTGCACCATCAGCACGTCGGCGCAGACGCGCAGCACCATGCCCGGAGTAATTTTTCCATTCGTGGTCCTAAACATTGTCGGTTACCTTCTTCATGAGGTGTCGTTCGATGGCTGAATCAACCAGTAGCGGCTTCCGAAAGCGCTGCCGCACTTCATATCGTTCTCGAACGTCGTTTCTGTACCACTTCTCCTGCTGAATCGTAACAAGCACTTATTCACGCAGCCCTCAGACGTGCCCGCACGTCATCTGCCGAAGCGTGTATGCGCTGGCACGCACGACAAATCTGCAATGCAATCTCATCGCTCATATGCGACCACAAGGGTAGGCTTAAACTCGTCTCTGCAAGCCACTCCGTGACTTTCAACTGCCCTTCCGTCGGAGCGAACTGGCGGTACGCAGTCTGCCGATGTACCGGGGGATCGTAATATTTTCGCGTGTCAATGTTCTCAGCGGCCAAAGCACGAGCCAGTTCATCTCGGGTGAGGCCAAAGGCCGCGACATCAACAGTCAATGAAAAGTCTTTGTACGAACAGCGATTGTCAAGCAACACTTCTTGGAAGCCGATGCCCGGCAGCCGACCAAGCTCGCGCCGGTAAATCGCTACCACTTCTTGCCGCCGCGTAGCATGTGGTTCCAGCATACCCAAACTGTGGCGGCCCAAACAGGCATGGAACTCGCTCATTCGGGCGTTAATACCGGCGAATAGGCTGTCGTAACCATTGCCCATGCCGTATTCCCTGCCGCGGCGAATCTTATCCGCTAATTCGTCAGAGTTCGTGGCAACGATGCCACCCTCGCCGGCAACGACCAGTTTAGTTGGACTTAGGCTGTAGACATGGGCGTCGCCTTGCCCTCCCACGGGCACCCCCTGATAGCTGGCGCCGAACCCATGAGCCGCATCAAACACCAGCTTAAGTCCTCGTCGCTTGGCAATTTCTTCGAGCGCGGCAATATCGGCAGGATTTCCAAATTGATGAACCGCAACAATCGCACTTGTTGCAGAAGTGATTGCCCGCTCAATTGCCGCTGGATCGATATTCTGAGTACGCTGATCCACCTCAACCAAGACTGGCCTCAGCCCCGCCCATATGGCCGAACTAATAGTGGCCATAAAGGTGAAGCTCGGCGCAATAATGTCCCCACGCAAACCGAGTCCTTGGTAAGCCAGCATTAAACCCGTGGTACAGCTGGATACCGCAACCGCATGTTTCACATGCAAATGTTGGGCTGCCGCTTCCTCGAAAGCTCGTAAATGCCGCCCCCGTGTGACCATGCCAGATCCAATGATCTCGGACAGTTCGGCGTTCAGTTGATCGAACTTCGGCAGCGTAGGGCGAACAATCGGAAGCAGTTGGTCAAAGGCCGGCTTACCCCCAAGAATCGCTGCTGCTTTTGTGGCACTTCCTGCCGCAATCTTAGTCGCAGTTGCCATTGCTATTTTCTGTTCTGTAAATTTTTAAATTCGGATTAGCTACGTTTACGAACTTTGATCGAGATTCACCGCGACAGCGCATTAAGAGCCCACGAAGATGTGCCGGGAATAAAGCTATCGGATTCGCATGCAAATATCGGCATCACCTACTCACAATCGATCGACCCACTTGCTTGCGATGTCCGTTCGCAGGACGAATACCGGTTGGCGACGAATGTCCCGGTGTCGTTGCTATTTGATGCACGCCTACCTTAAGTCGAGAACGTGGGGTAGTGGGACGGCTCTTCTGCTGATCGGTCAGGCGTTTGTTTCCTAAGCCCGACCAGCAATTTCCGGCAAGCCGACCAATTTCCACTCCAAAGCACGGTCAACCACGGGCAGATACGGCATGCCGCCCCAGAATCTCAGTGTACTTGCTTCACGAATGTTGTCAACGAAAACAACACGGCTCAAACGATCCTTGCGACACCCATAATCTATGATGACGCCAGGGTTTACATTGACCCACTGCGATCTAAGTGCTGGCATTGCCTGATAGCTTAGTGACGACCCTTTTTGGCCTATCAGCATCCACATATTGAGGGAGCTGCTAGAATTACTGCTGTGTAGTTCGCTAATCGGAACAGCTTTTCGGACCGCCTCGCAAAACAAAAAAAGCCAGCCGGTGCAATCACCGATTGGCTCTTGATTATTCGTTCTACTCCAGCGGAACTACTTTACCGTTGATATACCGTTTGCGCCCTGGAATATCTCGCCGAATTATCAGAATATGCCGCTGTGTCACCGCCATTTGTCATGGCAGTTGCAGGCACAATAGCTGAATTTGCATAATCAGCGCGAAGTGGATTTTCAGATGCGTTCGAATTCGCATTTATTGAATTCACGCCGTTTGTCGTCACCACGCGGCCCGCAGGCAATCCAGCAGTCGTTTTCGCCTCCACCTCTACTGGCATTGGTCGGGAGAAATCGTCCACGTCGATTCGGAGCCGCAACGGTTTGGCGGCTGCTGTATCGCTTACTTCGGCAGTAGCAATACGCTGTGCAAAGAGGGTATCGTTCTCAAAATTCGCTGCCGTCGTTCTCGAAACTGGGGCATGCAATCGCGGCGTCTGCCTCATGCTTGAACTATTCGACGGGGCCGCTGGGCCGGGTTCCGGTGCAGGGGGCGCAGAATTCGAGGGATTAGCCGGGGGTGTGAAAAACGGCTCTTCGAGAGGCGCCGCGCCGGGCGCTTCCTTCATTGCTGGCATGTCAGTCTGATTGGAGTCGGAAAATTGTTTGGCTGGCGTTGGTTCACTCGTTGCGTCACGTTGCGACTCTCCGGAGCCCGCCTGTGATCCACCTGCCGACGTATTGTTCGATGTCGAGGGCGCACTACGAATCTCGCTTTCCCTATTTGGCCTGGGTAAGTCGACGCCGGGTACAGGAATTTCCTCGCCCGTCCCTCCGGATGCCTTTACCATGTCCGGATACGTTGCGCCGGGCCATCGATTCCAATGTGTTTGCACATAGCCCCACCAGGGGCTCGCCGGTGCACAATGGCTCGGGCAGGGAGAGGCATTAGTTCCCCATTGTGCCGATACCATATTGCTGCCGGCGATGTATCCGCCGCAAGCAGCGATTGCAACGACCGTGCGCCAAGCGTATTTTCTCGACATCTTACGACTCCTCGTCTCCGGACAATTGTTTCCGGTAGTTGATGCAGAAGCGGTTTATTTTTGAATATGTATGCGTTAAGTTTTGCTGCCAATATCTTTCGTCGTCCTTTAGAACCCTGCGGGAGCGGCAGGCAGGGAGCGGAGGTTTTGGACGGTTTGGGCGCCTAGCAGGGTGGTGCCGAACATGCGTTCAAACGGATTGAGCATTTTGTTGACGAACGAATCGATGGCGATCATGTGGTCCTGGGCGATGAAGATCCGGTCGCCCGGCAGCACTTGGTAATTGGTGCAGGTGCTGGCACCTTGCACGATGTCGTTCCATTTGACCGGCAACAGCTGGTCGCAGCCGGTGGGGGCCGGTCGGGCAATCCAAATGTTCTTGCTCGACAGGCGGCTTAAGCCTTGCACCTGGCTGACCGCGTCCAGCACCGTTTCGTTGCCGGTGACCGGGAAGCGTTGAATGTTGTCGCCAAAGCCGGCCCCTTGCGTGATTACGTAATACACCTTGCTGTTGTAAGCGTACACGTCGACGGACACGAGCGGCGCTTCTAAATACTGCTCCAGGTGCTTTTCAATAGCCTGGGTGGCTTCTTGAATCGTTAGCCCGGCCACATACACCTGGCCATAGGTGCCCAGGTTGATGGTGCCATCGGGAGCAATTAAATGCTCGCCGGCAATCTGCTGCTGGCCGCCCGACTCGTTCAAGGTGACCGAGACCTGGGGATTGGCCAGCGTGCGTTTGAGTTGTTTATTCACGGCGGCGGACGCTTCTTCCAGCGATAGTCCGCCGACTTTCACTTTGCCGTAGCCCGGCCCTAAGTTCAGCATGCCGCCCGGTTCCACCAGGTATAGGCCGCGGATCGGCTGCTCCAGCTTGGTCCCTTCCACTTCCACCTGCAGCACGTCCAAGGGCTGGATGTGGAACGGTTCCTTGGGAACAATTCGCAAGGCATCGATCAGCAAGATATCCGGCGGCTCGACCACATAGGGTGGCAGCGAGACCATGTTTTTTTCTGTGGGAACGTAAGTCGGGCAAGCGCCCACCGCCTTGGCTGGCACCGGCTGCGGTCCCGACCAGGTACGACAGCCCCCCACGCTAGCCAATAGAGCCAGGCTAACCAGAGGCAGGACCAGACGGTGAACACACAAGCGAGCCATCATGAATTCCTAACCAAAGTTTCTCAGCGGCAAAGTGAAACTTTCCAAATTCTTTACAAACTACCCAAATTAACCTTTCGCTCCTCGCCCTACCTACAATTCCAGCCCGCAAACTCCTAC
>DASXPQ010000259.1:0-3834 GCA_036493575.1 Pirellulales bacterium | reverse complement strand
GATTTCCGGCGGCGGCACCACGCTGCGGAATCTGTTGAAAAAGATTGCTGCGGGCAAACTGGATGCAAAAATTGAGCTGGTCATCTCTAGTTCCAGCAAGGCCGGCGGGTTGGAATTTGCCCGAGCGGCCGCAATTCCGACACTGGTTGTGCCGCAAAGCAATTTTCCGACGCCGCAGGAATTTAGCGAGGCGGTTTTTGGACCGTGCCGGCAGGCGGGCGTGCACCTTGTGGTCATGGCGGGGTTTCTCAAACACGTGTTGATTCCAGCGGATTTCAAGCACCGGGTAACCAATATTCACCCGGCGCTCATTCCAAATTTCTGCGGCGCCGGCATGTACGGCCAGCGAGTGCATGAGGCAGTCCTACAATCGGGCGCGCGCATGACTGGCTGCACGGTGCATTTTGTGGACGATGAGTATGATCATGGACCGATTATTTTGCAGCGCAGCGTGCCGGTACTGGAAGACGACACACCGGACAAATTGGCGGCGCGGGTGTTTGCCGCGGAGTGCGAGGCTTATCCGGAAGCGCTGCGGATGATTGCGAAAGGTCGAGTTCGAGTGGAACCGTCGATTTGATCTTACGACGCCGCATAGCCCAGCGATTGGTAAAACTTTACCGCAGCTTCCCAAGCGGTGTGAGTTTCCAGCCAGAGTTCTCGATGGCCGGCATCCCAGGCGGCGGCTTCCAAATGGGCCATTAACAATCGGCCAATGCCGCGGCGACGCCAGCGGGGATGAACCACGAGCCAGTGCACTACGGGACGCGCATGTTCAGCGTCAGACGGTTCACCGCGCTTGGCCAGTGTGACGGTGGCAACCAGTTGATGTTGTGCCGCCAGTTTGATTGGCTGGTCGGAGCTTAAGCTTTCCGCCAGCCACATGCGCTGCGGCTGCCACCACCAACGGCTGGTGAATTCGGCGTGAAAATCTGATTCGGACCATTGCCGAACGCCGATGCGCTGGCGTGCGAATGCCTGGTGGCGCAGCTCCAACCAAGCGGGAATATCGGCGTCGCTTTGATAGGAATGAACGACGATGTCGGCGATCGAATGGATGACCGGCCTGGCTTCCAGCCGCCTGCAAAGTTGTAAAACACTGGCCATGTCGATATTCTGGCACAGCTTGGCACGGATCGTAAGTGATGCGGGCGTCGGTTGCAGCGGCCAACGGCCGTAGATATATTCGATCTGCAACCATCACTCTGCAAAAGCACGCCGATGACGCTTCAAAAAATCAAACAGGAAATGTGCGAGATTGGCCACCGCATTTACAACAAAGGCTTTGCGGCTGGGAACGACGGCAACATCACCTATCGTCTGTCGAAAAACAAGGTGTTGTGCACGCCCACACTGATTTCTAAGGGCTTTATGAAGCCGGCGGATTTGTGCATTATCGATATGAACGGAAAGCAACTGTCCGGTAAGCGAAAGCCAAGCAGTGAAATTCGGCTGCACCTGACAATTTTGCGCGAGCGGCCCGACGTGAAGAGCGTGCTGCATTGCCATCCGCCGCATGCCACCGCGTTTGCCGTAGCCCGCGAACCGATTCCGCAATGCGTGCTGCCGGAGATCGAAGTGTTTTTAGGCGAAGTGCCGATCACGCCGTACAAAACCCCCGGCACACAGGAATTCGCCGACACGGTTTTGCCGTACGTTAAACACGCCAGCGCCATAATTTTGTCGAACCACGGCACAGTGAGCTTTGGCGAAACGCTGGAACGAGCCTTCTGGTGGACTGAAATCCTGGACGCGTATTGCCGAATTTTGATGCTGGCCCGCGGCCTGGGAAAAATCAATTACTTCACGGAAAGCGAAACTCGCGAGTTACTGGAAATGAAGCAGAAATGGGGCTTCAAGGATCCGCGGTTGAATCCGGAAACGAAGCACGACGCGATACGCGGCAACGACAGGACAGGACACTGATTCTGACGAGTGTGGTTTACTCGCCGTGTTCTTTTTCCAGGTCACGAAGATATTGGAGAGCGTCGTCGACTTCCGGCACTTGCACGTTTTTCTGTCGGCCACCACGGTCGCACTTGGAAAACACTTGCAGCTCGGAAAAATTCTCGCTAGCTTCCAGGCGGCGCTTGGCCCGAACTCCCAATCGGCCTTCCGCCAATTGATTAGCTTCCGTGTGATGCTCGATGAACCAGGCGGTGCGCGGAGTGATGTAACCATCCAGCGCCGTCAGGCCGGCGCCGATGTGATCTTTGCGGTCGATGGCCTTCCCCACATCGTGCAGCAAGGCGGCAAGCAAGAACTCTTCGTCGTACGGCAGCTCATGGCGAGCCAGATCGAACACTTGCAGCGTATGGTTCAGGCAATCGCCTTCGGGATGAAACTGCGGATTGAGTTTTACTTGCTCCAACGGCAACAGCAGGCGGCGATAATGATCGAAGCGATCGCCCTTTATCAGAGTGCCTGGTGACGTGACGGAGTGCACCAAATTGCGGATTTCGTCGTCACTTGGGAGGTCTTCATCTGGAATCCAGCCCCGGGCGATCCGGCGCGCTGCTTTCATGCGCGCCGATTGGTATTCCGATTCCTGGCCGGCGCTGATCATTTGCGCAGCATCCCAGGCAATTTGCCGGCGTAGTTTTTCGTTTGGCATTTCGCCGAACCTCTGCTAGTGAGGATCGATAAAGCAGGCGGTTGATTTTACCAATCAACAGCAGCAGCTCGCCATCAATCGGGCAGGCGGCGGACTTTCACGCTGCGGAAGAATGTTCTACCGCCGCCTTCATCAGTGCCTTTTGCTTTCGGATGGGCCTGCAACGCGAACGTGCCATCGCTGAGCTTGCGGTCGCGCCCTTGATACTTGGGCGGTTCGTCCGGCTCGGTGTAATCGACCACGGTTTGATCATCAAGTTTCAACACAACGTGTTTGCCGTCCACCTTGATGTTGTATTTGAACCACTCGTTGTCCTTTGTCGGCGGATCCTTCACGTCGGAAATTCCATACAGACTGCCGGTGCGGCGCGGATCGGGCGGAAACGTGTTATTGATCTGCGCTTCGTAACCTTTGTTGGGCCAATCACGCTCTTGATACTGGGTGTGAAAGTAAATTCCAGAATTGGCGCCGGGCTCGGTTTTGACTTGCGCTTCCAGTTCAAAGTTTTTGAACGGCTTGGGATCGGCCATGTAAAACAAATGGCTGCGCGGCTTGCCGTCGGCGACGATACAGCCGTCTTGCACGTAAAAGCTGTCGGTCGCCTCGCTGGGTTTCCAACCGTCGAGCGATTTGCCGTCGAACAGTTCGACCCAGGGACCGGGTTGGCCAGATGATGGGTCGGCTTCGGCAGCCCCGATCGATTTAACGCCGTTTTGCCAAATGACGACAATTGCACCGGCGAATATGAAACGCAAGAAGAGTTTCATCGTTCAATACCCCTTAGCGAATGTTTTCCAGAGTTGACTCCCCCACGCATAACTCAGCATCACTATAACGTCTGGTTGTGGATTAGAAGAGTATCGTTTGCAATCCGGTTCCAAACGCCATTATTTCCTGTCGGCCGGGGTTTCTTTAGGCGTGGTTTGGTCTTGCGTTGCCATTGGCGGCTCCGACATGGATGATTTCGTAGATTGTTGCCAGGTGCGAGCCTTGTCGAGCACCCCGTCGACTGTCCACTGATCGAATGCGTGCTGGCCGTAATGGGCGGCGATCAGTTTGCCGTCCGGTGCAATCAAAAAGTCGGCGGGCAAACCTAGGCGTCCACCTTCGGGCGGAGGTACATATTTCGGCTGTCCTTGCAGTCGCATGCCTTGGAAGGCAGCTTTCCAAGTGGTCAGCGAGAACACGGCTGCAATCGACGATCGCACTCCGAACTGTCG
>DASXPQ010000258.1:0-2239 GCA_036493575.1 Pirellulales bacterium | reverse complement strand
ATCGTCCGAATACTTGGTTAAGATAAAGCCCAATTGTCCCAAATTGTTGGAACAGTCATTGCGCCGAGCCATGTCTCGGCTCTGTCGCAATGCCGGCAAAAACAACATGCTGATGGCCAAGAACACGCCGCCGGCAACAGTCAGGTCAGCAAGACTCCAACTGGGCAAGCTGCCGAACGACGGCTCGACGGCATAGGACGCCAACGTGGCACGCTCAGCGAGAGCGCGAGACGCATGTTCTTCATCGTAGAGGGGGGCACCCGAGGCGATATCACTAACGCGATCAACCGTGCGCTCGGCCAGCCCAAGCGGCGGGCCGGTGAATGGCGCCTCTGGCTTTTCAGTCGAAGGCAAGCAGCCACGCAGATATTCCAGCTCGCGGCGCAACTCGGGCGATTGCAGCAATTGCTCTTCGAGCAACTCGCGCTTTTCCGCGTCGAGCTCGCCCAGCAGATAGCGGACTAAGAGATCACGCATGGATGCACACTCAAACGCAGGAAGCCCGCGGTGGCGGGCCTCCTGGTAAATTCACAGTGATCAAACTCCCCAACGATTAACAGCGGCGTTTGACTCGCCACCTGCGATCATCAGTCCGGCCGTTCAGGCCGGAGGCGTCGCTTGGGAGTCATCCCAGGCTTCGCTCAGCCGTTTGACGGCCGAGTGAATCCGGCTCTTTACGGTTCCGACCGGAACCGACAACTCATCCGCAGCCTCACGATACTTGAGCCCGCGAAAGTAAACTAACTTCACTGCGGATCGCAATTGGTCGGGCAAGGCAGCCACGGCGTCGCGGATCCACTCTTTTCGTTCAGTATGCTCCAGCCGATCACCCGGATCAACTTCTTTGCTTCGCAGCAAGTCGACCAGCGTGCCCAACTCCTCGTGTTGCGTCTGGTTAAAACGATCGAGGCTGACCAAACGGTGGCGCCGGTTGCGGCGCTGGATGTCGATCGCCTGATTCGTCGCTACGGTATACAGCCAAGGCCGCACCTTCCGATCGCCATCAAACAACTGGCACTTCAGGTGGACCTGCAAAAACGTCGCTTGGAATGCATCCTCGGCAAGCACTGTGTTGCCCAAGAAGCGTCGCAAGTAGTTGTAGAGCTCGCGTTCGTATCGTTTCACCAAGGCCTCGAAGATTTGCGGGCTGCCGGCAAGCCGGTATTCTGCCAACAATTCCTCGTCGGTCATCTGGTCCAAAGCGACCGATGAACGAATTAAACGAGCGCGATCTTCCGTGGTTAGCTCTGTCATTGTTACGAACTCCTCATACGGAGAGTTCGACGTAAATTGGGGAAGGTTTCCTTCTTCCCCTGCGTCTGAAAATGGGGACTGCCGACCCTCGCATTGTAACGACTGCGCATCCCTGGGTCGCCAGTTGGACGTTGGCCGCTTCGAAAAGCTCGCTATTACAGCAATTGATAAGATCGAATACCGGCGCCACCGTCACGGCCCAACCTATTGCAACAACTGTGCCACGAGCCCAGGCTGCCAATGCTGGCAAATCCCTGATTTCCAGCGTAACTACCTACTTGCACAAGGTTTAAGTAGTCGTCAGAACCATCCACGCGAGGCCCGACAGGTCGCCAACCGGCAGCCACAACCTGCCAATTTTGCATTTTCTGGAAGGTATGGCAGGCGGGCAACGTCCCACCTTTGACCACGATGTGTTCAATTACGCGACACTTTTGCCAATAGGAAAAGACATCTGGGCGACGAATCGCCGGTAGCTGGGAACAGAATAGAATGGGTTATTCAAATCGGCAAATGATCCTCCCCGAAGGAACAGGCGAAAATGACGGATGCCAACCCTATCTACGCAGCGGAATCGAATGTGATCAGCCATGCCGCGGCCGGCCTCTCGCCGGAAGAGCGCAGCGAGGCCCATCGCTATGGCACGATCTCGCTTAATTGCACGCTGGCCGACCTGGCGATCGATGTGGTCTTCCTGGCACTGATGGCCTTCGTTTTCGCTGGTCCAATCGATGCCTGGTTGACACGCTTGCGTGCACTTTCGGGCACGCCTTCAATGCTGCGACTGCTGGCGCTGTTTGGCGTCGTGACGCTGCTGCATATTTGCGTGTCGCTGCCGCTGTCGTTCTATTCCGGTTATATCGTTGAACATCAATTTGCGCTCAGCAATCAGTCGCTCGGGCGCTGGATCACAAACTGGCTCAAGCGGACCGGGCTAGCAGTCGTCTTTGGCGGCGCGATGTTTGCCGGCCTGTTTTGGATCATT
>DASXPQ010000257.1:0-2056 GCA_036493575.1 Pirellulales bacterium | reverse complement strand
GTGATATCGTCTAGCTAGCACGAACCAATTAGCCAGATTGCCGAATTTCGTCACGTGGCAAAAATTCAACAGTCCGCAAACTCCGTGTATGCGTTTGCTGCCGCGAAAGATAACGGATGCGGCTTGATGCGATTAGAACGTCCCTACAATCGGTGCGCTTCATATCTTTGGACGAAGCAACACAATGAGACGCTGCCTGCGGCTGGCTCATAGACAACAATCGCCTAACTCCCTGCCCTTAGCGCTGGCCCGCCATCGACAGTGCCAATAAATACGGCACGGGATTGCTGCCCAGGGCATTCAGCACCGTACCGCCGGCTGTGAAGCAGTGAGTTACCCAATCAGGCTGGCCATATTTTTCCAGCGCCGCGCCCCCTTCCCCACCGCCGACATAAACTTCGATCCCGGCGTCTTTCATTCGCTTGAGTTGCGCAATGAAGTTTTTCGTACCTGCTTCAAACCGCGGATCCTCGAACATGCCAAACACGCCGTTGTAAAAAGCGACGGGCTTAGAATCTGTGGGGGCTTTTGCAGGACTAGTGGCCGCGATGAATTCGCCAATCTTCTGTGCAAAGAATTCGCTCGTTTTCGGGCCGATGTCAAATTGCTGATCGCCTGGTCCGATGGTTTCCGATGCCCGGCCGTCTTGCAAAATGAAATCGACCGGCAACACAAACTGAATGCCCTTCTTGCATCCGTCCTCAATCATTCGTCTTGCTTGTTCAATTCGCTCGCGCGGAATGTAGTACGCCTTGTCCGTGTGGCCAGGATCCTCGGCGACTCCAAGACTAAACGATTTACCGTCCAATTCGGCGGCGGCTTTTTTTAGCGCCATCGCCAGCGAGCCGGCGGTAAACACCCAGCGAATGATGCCCCGATCGATCATTGCCGAAAGATCGTCAAGCTTGTCA
Organism: Pirellulales bacterium; assembly: GCA_036493575.1. Lineage (GTDB taxonomy): Bacteria > Planctomycetota > Planctomycetia > Pirellulales > JADZDJ01 > DATJYL01. The sequence continues at coordinate 1,145 of DASXPQ010000257.1, read as the reverse complement.
ATCTTCAATCCGCTGAACACAACCAACTGCGCCCGTAAGCAGCGCTGCATCGGTCCATCAAATTCGCCGGCCACGTAATTACCTAATGCCACGCGGTCCATGGCTGCGGGAATAACGGTGGACGAACTATCCAAACTTCCAGCCGAAAGCGCTTCGTTCACATACACCGTAGCAATCTGCTCGGCAAACTGATTCGCAAGCTGCGCAAGTTTCGGCGCCAATTTTGGCAGATCGTTGGACGTGGCATCCCACAAGACCCGTTCAATTCCATAGCGGCGAGTGTTATCGAGCACCAACACGTCGCCCGGCTGACTGTTGCGAACCGCATTGGCGGCCGCAGCTTTAATGGTCGTGGAACCTTCGTCGAGCCAATCAGTAATCAGCTCCACTTTTTTTCCCAATAACTCGCCCAGCCGGGCAGCCACTTTATTCAGCGAACCTTCCGGTTTGCGGCCAATGTGGCCGAACACAACCTGCTTCCAGCCGCGCTCGATGCCGAATTTAAGCGTGCTAACCATAGATCGCAATCGCTCGTCCCCCTCACCAACCTTTGCGCCTGGTTTTGCGTCGACATCCCCACGAACTAGTACCACCGTTCCGCGCGGCACGTCGGCCAGTGATTTCAGTCGCGGTATCACTCCTAGATAATCGCCTAATGTTTTATGTGGCGCCGGCGATGCGCCGATCAGCGTACCACACCATTGCAGCATTTTTTGATCGGTCACTTGCATGGATTTCTCTCTATTCTTTTTCGAGGACGAACAAGGACTGAATTCATTGCCCAGGCAACTACCGCGAGCAATCAAAGCAGCATTTGATCCGCGTAGCACCGGGCAACTTCGCCAAGATAGCAAAGTTTTTGCCCAGGGGCAGGTATCGATGACAAGTAAAATCGCTGGCGGCGCGAACAGATTACTTCGTAGTTGGCTCAACCTGCCACGCTTCTAAAGTGCCTTTGGCATCGCCTTGCGGCTTGTCGAATACTTTGGAAATGAGCAGCACGCGCTGATCGCCGATTTTGTTAGCCGCCACTCCGGCCAGAGTCGAGCCGGTGTTGAATTTATCCACCGGTTTGCCGTCGGCGCCGAGAATATGGATCGAGCCATCGGGTCCGGCAATTAGCCACTGCTTTGCGGTATCGCCCG
>DASXPQ010000256.1:0-11318 GCA_036493575.1 Pirellulales bacterium | reverse complement strand
GCAGTTTCTCGTATTGCGGTTTCCATTTCGCGCCGCCCATGGTCGATTCATACCGCTTAGTTTCGCGGATAGTTCCTTTGGCTAATTCCAAAAGTTTCCGTTTTTCGTCCGGGGTGGTCCGCGACGCCGAGAACTCTACCCGGCACAACGCCATGTTGTAACGTGCCTCGTGGAACACATCGCGAAAACGTTCGTCCCGCGCCGTTTTTTGCGAGATCTGATTCCACCCCCAAATGCTCTCCGCCGGCCCTCTGCCACCCAACATGGCGCCGACGAAGTAATCGGGATTGTCGTTTTCGCCGCGCATTTGATAGGTGTAGGCCGCCTCGATTTGCACCGGCAGCAGCGTGGGCTTGTCCTTTAGAACTTCCACAAACTTAGCAATCGATTTTTCATAGTCGCCTAAGCTGCGGTAATCGAGGGCCAATCGGCGTTTGATTGCCGGCAGCTTGTCTGCAGGCACGGAGTCGGGCTGATCTTTCGCTCGCGATAGAATGGTCTCGTACGCTTTGACCGCCTGTTGCAGGTAGTTTTTTGCATCGGGCGAAAGTTTTTGGGTAGGGTGTTGATTCGTGGTTGCGGTCATAGATCGGTTCGAATTCGTCGAATTGCCGGCCATTAATCCGCTGGCAAGGCTTTCGTACGTGGCGGCGATCCAATTCAAGGTTTTGTAATCGAGCGTTGCTTCGCGTTCCGAAATCTTGCCGAGGAATTTTTCGAAGGCTTTAATCGTTCTGGCGGTTTTCTCCGTATCGCCTTCCCGATTCAATTCATCCAACTGTTGCTGTAAATCGTATGCGACGCCGACCAACAATTGCGTCATACGGGCCGCCCCATTTGCGTCTTTCGAATACAACTTTTCCAAGGCATCCATCGCAGCGGCGGCATTGTCAAGTTGCTGCGGCTCGACGGCCACATACGCGCGCATGGCGGTTTTATAAACTTCCGGCGGCACGCCTTCTGCCTGCGCTGCCGCCACATTCTTTTTCAGCAGTGTTAATGGCCCAATTTTAGGATCTTCCAACAGCTCCACGGCTTTGTCGGCATGCCCGCCGTTCAGCTCCAGCTGCGCAAGGGACAAAACCGCTAACACTGCACGTTCGTCGACCGTTTCTTGCTTGCGTAATCCGTCGACGCCAAGCTGCAATGATTCTCGCGCTTGTTTAAGCATCGCGTCCAAGTTCTCTTTTGTCTGTGAATCGTCCGGTCCCGGGCCTGCGGCGCCTGATCCAACAGTCCCTGCATCACCGCTTGCCGCCACAGCTTTTTGTCCGCGCAGTTGTTGCATGGTGCGCAGATATTTTGCCCACAGCGCTTGCCCCACTTTTGCTTCGCCACTGATATGCGCCACCGAGTCCGCCGGCGCTTGGCCGATAATTTTCTGCGCCTTATCGAAATTTCCTTCGTCGATGGAAGAGCGAATCAGCATTTCTAAGGCAACTGCTGCCTCGGATTCATTAGACCAATGCTGCATCACGTAATTTGCCAGACGATCCAGCTGATTAGCAGCAAACGGCGCTTTGCCTTCGCCCGCCTGCTTTTGCTGGCGATAGATGGCGTCCAGCGATGCCAGCGCCACTTGCGCTCCGGGCAAAGCGCCGGCTGATTTGGGATATTTCCTGGCTAGAAAATCTCCCAGGACCGCCGCGTCGTAGTAGTCGCCATTGGCGTAGTGAAACCAACACAGCCAGTAGCGAATTTGATTGAGTTTCTCGATATTGGCGCTGGGACCGGCCGCCGTAATGGCGTGCCGGCAGAGTTGCATGGCTTCCTCACGCTTCGTCTTCAGGTCGGCGTCCACTTCGGCAATGTGCTTAGCATCGGGCATCGCTTCCTGTCGAGAAAACTCCAGCTCTACTTGTGCCGATTTCACGTCCTCCGTGGCGTTCGATGCTTTGTTGTAAAGCTCGTCGAATGTGTCGGCTTCTGTCTGTGAGTTTGCCGCGACGGCTCCCGGCTGGGCGGCATGCGTATCGGCGGCCAATTGCAGCACCTCGTGGACAGGCACAGTCCGAGAAGTTGGTGCTCGGCGAGTTGGCGTTTGTTCTGCCCCGTGTTCCAATTGCGCTAACAGGTCTTGCGCCGGGCCTTGCAGTTCGGCATTCTTTGATTTCAGCACTTCGGTTGTCAGCTCCCGGGCATCGTGCAAATAACTGGTAATCTTCGGATCTTTTTTGGTTGATGTGGCAATCAGTTCCTTAAGTGCCTTTGCCGCAGAGAACTTGATCGCCAACCAATCCGAATCTTGCAGTTCGGTGCCCCGCGCACTTTTTGCCCAAGTTAGCGTGCCGTCGACTACTGCCCGATAGTCCTGATTTTGCATCCACAGCTGTTGAGCTCGCTTCACGGCTTGCGTTTTTAAAGGCCGCAAGGCGGATTCACCGTCGGCAAGTTCGACGATCAAATCGGTGTACGTCGTGAGCGCTTCCTTTGGTTCGCCCATATCCTCGTAACAGCGTCCCTCATAAAAATGGGCCACACTTCCGCCTAGCCGCTTCGAGTACTTTTTATATAGCGCGGCACACTGTGCGGCGGCATCGGTTAACAGTTGTTTCTGTTGGTCGCTGCCCGGTTCAGCCGCCTGAGCCATTTCAAACGTGGCTCGCCCAACATTCACGCTGGCTCCCAGCCACTGCGGGCCCAATTCCTCGCGCTGTTCTCCGGCGGGCAACTTGTCGAGCTGGCTGCGCAAGCGTCGGGCTGAATCTTCAAACACGGCCCGCGCGTCCGCGTATTTTGCTTGAGCTTGGCTATGGAGTTTGGTTTGATTGCCGCCCCATTTTTTTGCCTGCGACAGAATGCCGTCGCCGACTTCGAGCAGCAAATTGCCCAGCCGATCGCGCGCTTGCGTCGCCAAATCGTGATCGGGGTTGGCGGACAAAAACTCCTTGAGTTTTGCCTCGGCCTGTCGGCGGGCGTCGTCTCGTGCTTGCAAATCAGTTGTTTGCCCGATTCCTTCGATCAGCACCAATGCCTGCTGATAGGGAATGATACTTTTTATATCGGCCGACAGATTCGGATCATCTGCCCGATGCTGCAAATATTCGGCGGCAGTGTCGAAATAACGCTGCTGACGAAGACCTTCGACAAATGCCGGAGTGTCATCAGCCGCTTGAGTTGGCTGCGATTGCGTGACAACGATCACGATCAATACGGCAGCGAACGCAAAACCGCGTGAAAATCGTGCCGCCTTCGTTGTCATGATCTGTTCCGCTCGTGCCGCCGTGCGTCCGAATCGCCACCCATATCAGAAAATGCCTCTCTTATCCAATTATAAAGTAGACCAAATGCCTTACAACAAGCCAACTTCGGATTCTCGGACGCAACGTTTTCACGGTTAACGGCTTGATCGTCGAAAATTCGCAGATGCTGAACAATTCGCTCGGTAGCATGAAGGTAGCCCGGCTCCAGAAATTGTGCTGACGAATGGAAAGCCCCCCGCCAGAATCTAAGGCCTTCAGCGAGTGGAGAGTTAATAAATTTCTACATAAAGTGAAATAGATACTTGCTTGAACTCCGCAACGGCTTGACACTTAGGGCGATAAAGAAAACGATAATGTTCCCACGGATGGCGGCCGATGGTATCGAATGGAGAAATTCCGAACATTTCTTGCATTAGACTGGCCCTGCTGGCCGACAAATGACCAGTTTTTCGACAATCGCAGCAAGTCCTAGCCCAGCGGAAATTCCTGCCGCTGCACGGTTGCTTGCCGAAGTATCGAGTGATCCCGACGGCGCGATGACTGCTGAAGTTGCCAACGCCATCACCCACGGGCTTGGATTTGTCTTCAGCGTGTTTGCTGCCGTGGTTCTTTTGCACGCCGCTGCCGCTGTCGACATGTGGCAATGGACGGCAGTGTTCATTTACGCTGTCACCATGGTGGCGGTGTATGCCGCTTCCACGGCGTCGCACGTATTTTCACAGCCCAAGCTGCGACATTTTTTCCGCATGCTCGATCAAGGCTGTATTTACCTGTTCATCGCCGGAACGTTCACCCCCATTGCCGCTGCTTTTTTGCGAGTTGGTCCGTGGTGGATTTTGTTAGCGGCAATCTGGATCATTGCCATCGGTGGATTTTTAAGCAAAGTGGCATTCAATCACCGAGTCAATAATTCGTCGGCAATCATTCCGCTGGTGTTGGGCTGGCTACCGCTCGCCGGCGGATGGACCATGCTGCAGCTGGTCCCCATCGAAGTGCGTTGGTGGGTGCTAGCGGGCGGCGTCTGTTACAGCATCGGCATATTGTTTTTAATTTCCGATCATCGCCACCGGTATTTGCACGCCATGTGGCATCTGTGGGTAATCGCCGGCACTGCCTGCCATTTCTGGGCGATTTTGAATTACACGCTGCCGGCAGCATAATTCTTTTGCACGCGCCACTGCGCACCAGAAGTTCAATTGAGTCGCGCGGCAGCCGTGTGTTTCGCACTCTTCGCGCCTTCAATGGCGCCAATATTTACACCCCCCTTTGCAAAGCGCGGCGGCTGGGTTAGGTTGCTTCGGAGACAAGTTCCTACACGTCCGAGAGCCTGGCAGTCTGGTCGCTTGATCGAGCAATCGATTAAGTAAATCTATTACCAGACATCGTTGACCCAACGCCTGGCACTCCGACACCAGCCCTACCGTACATCTGCCGTCATGCGTCGAGCAAAAATTAGTATTATTGGCGCCGGCAACGTCGGCGCTACAACGGCCCACTGGTGCGCCGCCGCTGAGTTGGGCGACATTGTTCTGCTGGACATTCCGCAAACCGAAGGCATGCCGGCCGGCAAAGCACTTGATTTGATGCAGGCCTCGCCGATCGTCGGATTTGATTCCAAAATTGTTGGCACCAATAGTTATGCCGACACCAAGGACAGCGATGTTGTGGTAATCACTGCTGGCATCGCCCGCAAGCCTGGTATGAGCCGCGATGATTTATTGGCCACCAACGCAAAAATCGTTGGGTCGGTGGCGTCGGAAATCAAAAGCAGTAGTCCCAAAGCGGTCCTCATTGTCGTTAGCAATCCGCTGGATGCAATGGTGCAGCGTGCTTGGCAGGTGACTGGGTTCCCGCCGCAACGTGTGCTCGGTCAAGCCGGCGTTTTGGATACGGCGCGATACCGCACATTTCTGGCTATGGAATTGGGCGTCAGCGTAGAAGATATTTCCGCACTGCTGATGGGCGGACACGGCGATACCATGGTTCCTATGCCCAGTTGCACGTCGGTTGGTGGAATACCAGTTACTCAGTTGATTGAGCCCAAACGCCTGGCGGAAATTGTCCAGCGCACTCGCAACGGTGGCGCGGAAATTGTCGGGCTGTTAAAAACTGGCAGCGCCTATTACGCTCCGGCGGCAGCCACAACGCAAATGGTCGAGGCCATTGTGCGCGACAAGAAACGACTTATTCCCTGCGCCGCGTATTGCGATAAAGAGTACGGCGTGGGGGGATTTTTCGTCGGCGTTCCGGTGATCCTCGGCGCTGCCGGTGTCGAGAGGGTCATTGAGCTAAAGCTGACCGAACAAGAACAGGCCGATTTCCAAAAAAGCGTGCAAGCAGTCAAGGAACTTACGAAGGTCATGGCTGGATTGACAGCGTAACCCATCGGTTAACCGCACTGGTGTTGACACATTTCCGCAAGTTGTCTTACAGTCCCATCGAAGTGTTTCCATTGTGCTGAACTGCGGATTCTAAAGTTGACTTCGAATCTCAAAACTTAACACGCCAGCACGAGGCGCGGCACCGCTAGAAAATGAATCGCCTACAAGATCAAACATTTGCCTGGCCCAATTTGGAGTCTTCCAGCGGAATTTGCGATTCCGGAAAATATTGCGCGGCCGACGCGGAACATCCGCACGCTCAATTCGCTCCGCTGCATTACGAACCGAATTATGCCTATCCGCTGCTAGTTTGGTTACACGGTGGCGGTGACAGTGAAAAACAATTGCGGCGTATTATGCCGCTGGTCAGCATGCGAAATTACGTGGCTGTGGCGCCGCGCGGAACTCTTGATATGCCGCACCGCTCCGGCAGTGGACGTGGTTTTCAATGGACGCAAACTTCCGAGCACATTGCGCAGGCAGAACAGGGCGTGTATGCAGCGATTGCCGATGCTAGGAGCCGTTTTCATATTCGACCTGATCGGATTTTTCTCGCCGGGTATGAATCGGGTGGAACCATGGCATTCCGCCTGGCCGCGGAACATCCAAACCATTTTGCCGGTGTGCTGTCGCTGTGCGGGCCGTTTCCAACTCAAGGCGCCCCACTGGCAAAACTGAATAAGGTGCGACAATTGGCGCTCTTCGTGGCCGCCTGCCGTACCGGCACCTACTATCCCACGCAGCAAGTTTGCGACAATTTGCGGCTCTTCCACGCCGCTGGGATGTCGATCACACTACGAGAATATCCTGGCGACGACGGTCTTTCTCAGCAAATGCTCGCGGACGTCGACCGTTGGATCATGGAGCAGATTATCAGCCCGGCCGCTATGGCCGATATCATTCCGCCACGCCAATCTGGCGTGGGTTAAGTTTCGCGCCTGCTGCGCCAAGTCGTGCTAGCAGACGCTTATCAAAATCGGCCTCTTCCCTCAGTATTCTTCGGCGTGGAGCGCCCATCGGCGGTCCGAGATTGACACCGCCGTGTTAATTTCGGTACAAACCCGCCCGCTTTTTCTTGTCTTTGTGCCGGTATCTTCGGTATCCATCCGCGCCGCCAGCTGCGCGGCCGCATCAGACCTTTGACCTGCGACAAATCTATGTCACTTCCTCGTCTTTACACCGAAACTGAACCACTCGATCCAAAGGCCGACCTGCACAGCGTACTCGACGCCTGGCACAATGCCACGTTGCGCTTGGAGCAGACGCACGAAAACCTGCGCCAAGAAGTCCGCCGGCTCAGCGGTGAGCTGGAAACGAAAAATCGTGAGTTGGCCCACCAAAATCGCCTGGCCGATTTGGGACAAATGACCGCGCATGTTGCCGATGAGTTGCGCAACCGATTGGAATCGGTGGCCTTGTGTTTGAGTTTACTTCAGCACCGGCTTGCAGGCGAATCATTGCATCGCGAGTTGCTCGATAAACTGGCCGTTAGTGTCACATCCATCGACACCACCGTCAGCGACCTCTTGTATTTCACCACCCAGCGCGAGCCGCTGCGTCGGCCGGTGGAACTTCGACACATGATTGAAGAAATACTGCAATCCGTAGGGCCGCAACTAGAATCGCAACACGTTCAGGTGGATCTCGATGTGCCCTTCGTACATCAATTGTTTGCTGATCGCGAGATGCTCCGCCGTTGCATTTTAAATCTTATGCTTAATGCAATCGACGCCATGCCCAAGGGCGGCCATTTGGTTATCACTTCATACAGCGGTCCGCACGGCTTCGAGTTGGAAATTGCCGACAGCGGGCCAGGCCTTTCCGACGAAGTTCGTCGCCGAATGTTCGAGCCGTTCTTCACGACCAAAAACAGTAGCAGCGGCCTGGGTTTGGCCATCGTGTCTCGCATCGCCGAAGCTCATGGCGGGGATTTAACCGCGAGAAACTGTCCGGAGGGTGGCGCCGCTTTTACGCTGCGCATAGCAGTGAATCAACACGCCCTCCAGGCGGCCGCATAATTATCATTGCTGCACTCAACATGTGAATTAGAAAAACGAAACAGTTTTGAACCACTTCAGCAAGGACGCACGTAGTGGATTTCCTCAACAAATCCCTGACGCAGTTGACCGATTTATTTCGCTCCATGTCGCCGGCTGGTCGCATGGTCGTTGCGCTGCTGCTGCTGGTCGCGGTGATCAGCGGGGCATACCTTTTTAATCATGGGCTGCCCGGCTCTGATGGCTATTTATTCGGTGGCGAATCGGTTGCTGCCAGCCAGCTTCCGGCAATCGAAGCTGCCTTCGGCAAGAAGAATCTCACCGATTACGAACTGCAAGGCAACCGCATCCGCGTTCCGCAAGGCAAGCAATCGCTGTACATGGCTGCATTGGCTGATTCGGGCGCACTGCCGCACAATTTTTTGGATTCGCTCAAGGCTTCGCTCGAAAGCGGCGGGCCATTTGTCGATCGCAAAAAGCGCGACGACCTGTTTAAAGTGGCACTCCAGGACGAACTTTCAAAAATCGTCGGACAGATGAACGGGATCGAACGGGCTAATGTGCTGTACAACATCGAAACGCCACAAGGTTTCAACGCCAAGAAGCTCGTAACGGTTAGTGTTACGGTAAAGCCCGCCGGCAATCAAACGCTGAATGCTGAACAAGTGCAAATGATCCGCCAAGCGGTCGGGCCGGCCATCGGCGCCGCGCCGCAAAGCATTGCCGTGATTGACATCAACTGCCGGGCGTATCCCGGCGGCGAAATGAGCGGCAGCAGCGACGTGAGCCAAGACCGCTACATGAATACCAAGCATCAGTACGAAAGAGAATTTGCCGACAGTATTCGGCAAGCGCTGGTTAGTTTCGTGCAAGGAGCGGTGGTAACGGTCAATGTCGAATTGCATCCAGAACTAGAAGAATCCGAAACGACCGATAAAGTCGATCCCAAACCTGTAAACAGCGGTTCGCCCGAAACTAGCAGAACAACTATTGCTGCCATTCCTTCGTTACCGAGCGGCCTACTAATCATGCCGCCGCCCGCCGGTGTGCCGAACTCGCCGCTAACCGTGGCCCCAATGGGTACCGGTTTACGTAGCGAAAGCGAACCCCCCGTCCGCCATGAGCAAGATGTCATTAGCCGCCAGTCGAGGCAGGTGCGCAAGGCCGGTCTTACACCCAAACGAGTCAGTGTATCAGTCGGCGTGCCGAGCAGCTATTACGAAGAAGTGTGGCGGCAGCGCAATCCTGCCCCGGCCGCATCAAAACCCGGACCATTGGAGTTGGGGCAAATTGAAATGGATGTAAACGCCAACATCAAAAAGTGCGTCATGGGAATTGTTCCTATGCCCGACAATTCCACCGCCGATCCCGTGACCGTCACGTCATTTACTAGCATGCCAGTGCCGCAAATTGAAATCCCCACGCCCACCGATCGTGCCCTAGTGTTTGTCAATGAGCACAGCAGCGCCCTGGTCACCGGCGTCTTGGTCCTGATCGGACTGCTGGTAGTGCGATCGATCGTCCGCAGCATCTCCTCTGCAACTTCACGTGAAATGCACGAACCAGCCGTTGAAACCATGCTGGCTGACGAGATTGCCGAACAACCATTTTCACCGCGCGGCACTCCGCGCACACACCGTCGCCATAACAAGGTGGGCCCGTCGCTGCGCGACGAACTGGTCGAGATTGTTCGCGACGATCCTGACGCCGCCGCCAATGTCCTTCGCAATTGGATTGGCACGACAAATTGAGCCGAACAGACCGGTCATCGAGCATGCATAGCGAACTTTCTCTCCGCAAAGCCGCCGTTTTGGTCGCTTCGTTGGATGCCGACACCGCCGATGCGGTACTCGCGCAAATGCCTGACCACCAGGCGGAAGCCGTTCGCAATGAAGTGCTCCGCTTAAACGATCTTCATCCCGTCGAACAACGGGCTGTCATCGACGAGTTTTTCCAAATTGGCTCCCCGCAACCAGAGTCTTGTGATACGGAGCCGAGCGAGCCGCTGACGCATCTCTTGACGCCGGCGATCGACGAATTTCAAACGGAACATGCGCCACTAGGCACGCCATCTTTCGTCCAACACCATTCGGCAGGTTCCTACGACTCACACGAGGATAAACAACGCCCGCTTGGCTTTTTACGCCAGGTTGAGCCGGAAACACTGGTCCCGGTTCTAGAGCGAGAGCAGCCGCAAGTCATCGCGCTGATCTTAGCGCATTTGCCGCACGAGCGGGCTGGCCACGTTTTGGCGCGTCTACCTGCCGCTATGCAAACCGACGTGATTCGTCGGATGGTCGACCTGGAGGATACCGATCCCGCTGTATTGCGCGACGTGGAAGCAGTAGTCGAATCGTTGCTGGCACCGCGTCAACCTGCATCAAGCACGGTCGGCTTCGCCGCGGTAGCAGCCATCCTGAACGCATCCGATCATGCATCCCGCCGTCAAATTCTGAACAATTTGGCCCTGCACGACCGACCGCTGGCGCACCGCCTCACACCGACTCCCCCAATGCAACACTTTACCTTCGCCGAGGTCTGCCAGTTTCCACCTCAAATGTTGATGTGTGTAATCAAAGCCGCCGACCGTCACACGATGATTTTGGCGCTGGCCGGGGCACCGGCTCATCTTGTTGAACTTCTGCTGGATGTATTGGAACCAGAAGCCGATTGGATTTCGCGCGGTTTGCAGCATTTAGGTCCGTTGCGATTGTCAGATTTCGAACGTGCACAACTAGCGGTTACCAAACTAGCCGAGCAACTGAACGCGCAGGGTGACTTGCCGGAACTGGGCGCTCAGCACCTAACCGCCATGGCATAACCACCAAAGGCTAGCGGTTCCTGCGCACACTTTATTTTTTATTCACACTTAGACCATGGCCAGCGTCATCAAATCGAATTCAGCCGCGAGCCTGGCTTCGCCGGTTATCTTCAGTTTCGAAGATGCTGTCCAGCATGCCAGCCGTTGTATCGAGGAGGCGCAAGCTCGGGCGGCCGCCATCATTGCCGAAGCCCAGCGACAGGCAAAACAGATTAGTCTGCGCTCCCAACAGGACGGCCAAAACGCCGGTTGGCGCTCCGCCGAACGAGCGATCGACGAAAAAATCGCCCAGAAAATGGAATCGCTGCTCCCCGCGCTCCAGAAAACAATCGCCGACTTGGGCGACGCTCGACAAGCCTGGCTGCGGCATTGGGAACAAACCGCCGTACATTTGGCGGCCAAAATTGCCCAGCGGATCATCCGTCGCGAAATTTCGCAAAAGCCGCAAATCACTTTGGATTTGGTTCGCGAAGCGCTTCAACTGGCCGCCGGCTCGCCTAAGTTGAAAATCGCACTCCATCCGGACGATTTTGACGCACTCCATGGGCAAGTCGACCGGCTCATTAACGAAATCGCCAGCGCCGCGGAGGCGGAAATTGTTCCCGACATTACCGTTTCTCTCGGAGGCTGCCGCATAGAAACCCGTCAGGGCCTCATCGACCAACAAATCGAAACTCAATTGGAGCGAGTCATCGCTGAACTCACCGGCGGGAATGATTGACCGCGCCCAGCTGATCGCATATGTGCCACACGCTCCTCGCCCCCGTTCCTCGCCTCTTCTTTCCCCATGCTCGACTTGACTGAACAACTCGACGCCGTCATCCCTACCGGTTTGGAAGGCAGCGTCGTACGCATGGTGGGCATGAGCGCCGCGGTCGCCGACTTTCCGGCCCCCGTTGGTGCGCTCGTCGAAATC
>DASXPQ010000255.1:0-4075 GCA_036493575.1 Pirellulales bacterium | reverse complement strand
ACAAAACGATCGTCATCGGTCTGGCAGCGGGTTTGATGTTTGTCGCGTTCGCCATTGTGGCGCCGAATCTCGGCTCCGAATTTGTGCCCCGGCTTTCCGAAGGCGCCCTGGCCATCAGTATTGTGCGATTGACCGGAACCGCATTGGAAGATTCGATCCAATACAACACGCAAATGGAACGGACGGTGCTCGCCGAATTCCCGAACGAAGTCGATCACGTTTGGAGCCGCATTGGGTCGGCGGAAATCGCCACTGACCCGATGGGTATTGAACTCACCGATATGTTCATCACGCTCAAACCGCGCAACCAGTGGCAAAAGGCGCACGACCAGTCAGAACTGACGGAGCTGATCGAGCATCATCTGCGCGATCTTCCAGGCCAACGGCTGGAGTTTCTACAACCCATTGAAATGCGAATCAACGAAATGGTGTCCGGGGTCCGTGCCGACGTGGCGATCAAGCTGTACGGCGACGACCTGGATGTGCTGACAGCCAAAGGCAAGGAAATCGAAGCCATTCTAAACCAAATTCCCGGCAATGCGGATGTTGCCAGCGAGCAGATTACCGGCCAGCCTGTATTGCAAATCAAGTTGAACCAGCAGCAATTGGCGCGATACGGCGTTCCGGCCAAGGTGATCACCGACATTATTGAATCTATTGGCAGCAAACCACTGGGCGAAGTCATCGAAGGACAGCTGCGTTTCCCGTTGGTCGTTCGCTTGCCGGACGAAATGCGGGCCGGATCCAAAGGCATCGGTTCCATTACTGTGCCAACCGCTGCGGGCGAGCGATTGCCGCTGTCGACGCTCGCCGATATTCGCGTAGTGGAAGGGCCATCGACCATTACGCGCGAATGGGGCCAGCGCCGCATCACCGTGACGGCTAACGTCCGCGGTCGTGATATGGGCAGCTTTGTGGCCGAAGCGCAGCAGCGTATGAAGGACAAATTCACGCTGCCGCCCGGACGCTACTTCTATGAATTCGGCGGCCAATTCGAGCATTTAGAAAGGGCCAAGATGCGCTTGTTGATCGTAGTGCCCGTCTCGCTCTTATTGATCTTCGGTTTGCTGTATGTGACTTATCAGAATTGGATTGATGTGTTGCGTGTGTTCTCCGCCGTGCCATTCGGTTGGGTGGGCGGAATTTTTGCCTTGTGGATTCGCGGCATGCCATTTTCCATTTCGGCGGCCATCGGATTTATTGCGCTCTCGGGCGTCGCGGTGCTCGACGCGATGATTTTAGTCAGCTATATCCGGCAGCTGCGGGCCAAAGGTATGTCGCTGGAACAGGCCGTCGAGGACGCTGCAACTACTCGGTTGCGTCCCGTGCTAATGACTACGCTGGTGGCCAGCCTCGGTTTCATTCCGATGGCGTTCAGCACGGGAATGGGGGCTGAAGTGCAACGACCGCTGGCGACTGTCGTCATCGGCGGCGTCATCAGCGCAATGATTATGTCTTTGTTGGTATTGCGTGTGCTTTATTTAGTTTTTTATTCGCCCAGCAAAGGTCGAAGACAAAGTCAAGATTCTGAACAGTCGCAAAATCTTTCCTCTGCCGCCGCTTTGTAAATTTATTGAAAGGAAGCAGTTCATGAAAAATCCTATGTTGTTCGGCGCGATAGCCGTGTTGTGTTTCGTTGCATTTGGCTGTGGGAAGTCGCCGATCAATGCAATTTCAACTGATACCGAGAAAGTCTCTGCGCAGCATACTCACGACAGCTGGTGGTGCAGTGAGCATGGTGTTCCGGAAGAGGTGTGTGCCCAGTGCAGCGCGAAAATCGCCAAGGACTTCAAAGCCAAAGGCGACTGGTGTAAACAGCACGATCGGCCTGAATCGCAGTGCTTCATTTGCCATCCTGAATTGGAAGCGAAATTTGTCGCGCTGTACGAAGCAAAATTCGGCACGAAGCCGCCAAAGCAAACTGAGTAGTCGTTAGTGGGTAGTCGCGGACCACGCGACTTCGCATCTTAAACGATGGCGGATTCGCGACGAGGCTGCCGGAGCAAGGAGGCTCCGCCATGAAACGGATTAGAACACTCACGATGATTGCCGGCCTGTCGATTGCCGGCGCGGCTGTTGCCGGCCCGCCGGAGTCGGAGGTTCGTCAATTACCCCCGGTCGCCGCACCTAGCGCGCCGATTGCGCAGGCGTCGTCTGTCTCCGTATCGCAGTTTTCATTCCCGCCAATACAGACGCCGGGGTTCGTCAACGCAGCCAGTGCATCCTCGTCTCTGCCGACCGCCTTTCCGCCAGCGCCAACGGAAAACACAGCCGAGCTAATTGTGCCGGGAGCCCTCGCTCCATCCGCCCAGCAGTTCCATCTGCCCGACCTGGAGCAAATTGCCTTAGCAAACAATCCTACACTGGCCCGAGCCAACGCTCGTGTGCAGGCTGCCCAAGGCAACTGGCTGCAAGTGGGTTTATATCCAAACCCAACCGGCGGTTATTCCACGGCGGAAATCGGTGATGAAGGACAGGCTGGTCAGCAAGGCGGCATGATCGAGCAAGAAATCGTCATGGGGCACAAGCTCAAACTCAATCGCGCCATTGCCGCGCAAGAAGTTCAACAAGCCCAGCATCAGCGTGAGGCCCAAGCACAGCGAGTACTCACGGACGTCCGCACTCAGTTCTATAACGTTCTCGTGGCACAGCAAAAGGTGGAATTGGCTCAGCGCTTGGTCGGCATCGGCGGTCAAGGCGTCAACGCCACGGAGCGACTTTTCCAGGCCCAAGAAGTCAGCCGCGCAGATTTACTGCAGGCTCGTATTGAAGCCAATACGGCCCGCATCCTTGCCGAAAACGCCCGCAACGAATATTTGTCCGCCTGGCGCAAGTTGGCCGCGGTATTAGGAATGCCGTGTCTCACCCAGGCCACTCTGGTCGGCGATATGCGTACCGACCTGGCGGTCATTCAATGGGACGCAGCCCTTCAACGCATTCTCACTACCAGTCCGGAAGTTGCTGCCGCGCAGGCATTTGTGGAACGCGCTCGCGCAGCCATCGATCGCGCTCAAGCGGAGCCCATTCCGAATGTCGATATGCAGCTGACCGGCCAGCATGATAATGCCACCGGCGACAATATTTTGGGCGTGCAAGCAGTTATTCCCATTCCAATCTGGAATCGTAATCAAGGCGGAATCAACAAAGCCCAGGCAGAATTTGCCGCCGCCAAAAGCGACGTGATGCGAGTCCAGCTCTCCTTGCAACAGCGGCTGGCGGAAGTTTACGAGCGCTACTCTAACGCCCGCCATCAGGTCGAGCGGTACGAACAAAACATTTTGCCGGATGCCCAAGCGTCGCTTGACTTAGTCAACGAAGCCTACAAGCAGGGTGAGTTCGGCTATCTAATTTTGCTGACCGCCCAGCGCACCTACTTCCAAACCAACCTTGCCTACCTCGACGCCCTTCGTCAATTGCGCGAAAGTACCGTCGAAATTGAAGGCTTGCTATTACGTGGCAGCTTGCAGTCTGGCGAATAAAAAGTGTATTGTGCTTGCTAATCCTGCCCAGGCTTGAACGACTCGCAACCAACAGCAGCAGGCCAATCGTGCGAGATGTCGATGAATTCCTTTTCAGAAAAACTCACAGCTGCAATTCGCGCCAAGCAAACACCAGTTTGCGTGGGGCTTGATCCGCGCTGGGAATTCCTTCCGGAAAGTTTGCGGCAACCCTCCCAGCTCCACGATCAAAACGAACACGTCCAACGTGCTGCCGCTTTCGCTGAATTCTGCCAGCGAGTCATCGACGTGGTTGCTCCACTAGTCCCGGTCGTTAAACCTCAGGTCGCTTTTTTCGAACAACTTGGCCCGCCTGGCCTGATCGCACTTGGACAAGTGATCGCCCATGCGCGAAAGCGCGGGCTGCTGGTCATTGTCGATGCCAAGCGAAACGACATCGGTTCCACAGCCGCAGCTTACGCCGACGCCTATTTCGGTCCCACGGCCTCATGGCCGGCCGATGCACTGACGGTGAGTCCCTATTTGGGCGAGGACAGTCTGTTGCCGTTTGTCTCCGCAGCGCGTGAAAATGGCGGCGGCGTATTTGTATTGGTAAAAACCTCTAATCTTGGCGGCGG
>DASXPQ010000254.1:0-7006 GCA_036493575.1 Pirellulales bacterium | reverse complement strand
TAGTCCGCCTGAACGCAGCAGCATGATGCCTCCATCCCCATAAAGAACAAGCTATGCATATCATACATCAATCGTATGCCGGCATAAACTCGATCGCTGACTAGCGACTGGAGACCAATGTCGACCTTCCGCCTTTCTAATTCAGCCGCTGTAATTCGGTGTCAACAGTCTAAAAGCCCCACGAGGCTTTTCAGTTACATCATCAGGAGCAACCCGCTAGTATCTTGGCGCATAAATTCACGGTAACTTAGACCATTTCAGAACTGTCCAGATTCACTCATAAAGGCACGACAGAACATAGAAAATCGATTCACTCTGTCATTCAAGTCTTAAGTCATCGCACTATTGTGCATCCTGCTTCGTGATTTTTTTCACGAACCCCGCCATTTTTTTCGCCAAAACGAAAATAACTTTGACCAATCCACCCTTTGCCCGCTATCCTTGTAATGGGACGAGCGCGCAGCAACTACAACGGTCGCGCGCACGATGAAGGGGCTGACTTTTTCTCGTCGGCATTTTCTCATCGGGTCAAGAAAGTCGAGGACCAGCCATGTCGCTTCAGGAAATTCTGCAAAACAAAGGTTCACGCGTACTAAGCATTTCGCCCCATGCTACTTTGGCCGACGTCGTCCAAAAACTGGTCAAGCACAATTGCGGTTCGTTAGTGGTATGCCCAGACGACGATTGCACCCGCATGCTCGGCATCATCACGGAGCGCGACATCCTGCATGCCTGCGCCGACCACAAAATGCCGTTGGAAAACTACCAAGTGTCCGACGTCATGTCGGTCGACTTGGCCACCTGCTCACCCCACGACAGCGTCCAAGACGCCATGGGCCTCATGACTGCTCGCCGCATCCGTCACTTGCCGGTTATGGACGACAATAACCGCCTGGTCGGCATCGTTTCCATCGGCGACCTGGTCAAGCAGCAGCATGACCAATTGACGATGGAAAACCACTATCTCAAAAGCTACATCCAGAGCTGACGGTATCTTCCTCTCCCCGCATAGGAGAGGGCCGGGGTGACGGGTAGAATCGGATTCGATATTCAACTACCCTCGCTCCTTACTCACCATGTCTCGTCGTTCGCTTCGCAAAATCGATCCAGCGCTGGATCTCGCTCACCATCTGCTTTTGCCCGATCAGTTGCCCCAGCCCTGGGATGCTGCTGTGCTCTTCGGCCGAGCCGCTCCACTGGAAATCGAGGTCGGCAGCGGCAAAGGCCTGTTCCTAACCGCCGCCGCCACCCAGCGCCCTCAGCACAATTTCTTGGGCATGGAAATCGCCGCCAAGTACGCTCATTTCTGCGCCGCACGGCTGGCCAAGCGAGGGTTGGATAACGCCCGCATGATTCACGGCGACGCCCAGCGAATATTTGCCGAGCTCCTGCCCGACGAAAGCGCCGGCGCCGTCCATGTCTACTTCCCCGATCCCTGGTGGAAAAAGCGCCACAAAAAACGCCGCGTCATCAACGAGCGTTCCCTGCACCAGATCCAGCGAGTCCTCTCGCGCGGCGGCGCGCTCCACTTTTGGACCGATGTGGAAGAATATTTCCACGCCGCCCTGGATTTAATCGCCACCCACACGCAGCTCACCGGCCCACTGGAAGTGCCTGAATTGGCCCCCCAGCACGACTTGGATTTCCGCACCCATTTCGAACGCCGCACCCGGCTCCACGGCGAAGCCGTCTATCGAGCCGAGTTCCGCAAAGCCTAACCGTTCCATCGAATTCACGATTGGCCGCGCTGCTAGCACGAAATGCTCTTTGTCGCGCCCTGCCATTTTGGGATACTCCGCGGCCCTAATCGGTCGCAAATAAGCGGCCATCGCCAGGATGCGACCATGTTTCGATATTCTGTCATCATTCCTCAGCAAGAACGCGGCGACGAAGTGCGCCGTCAACTTCCGGCACTCGCCGCAGCGCTCGATCAATTCGCCAAGCCTTATGAAATCATCGTCGTTGACGATGGCTCCGCGCACGCCACGCTTAGGTTGTTGGAAAAGCTCTTGTCCGATTTTCCCAGCCTGCGGCTGTTGCGTCTCGACGACCCCGTCGGAGTTAGTGTCGCCCTAACCGCCGGTGTCCGCGCCGCCCGCGGCGAAGTTCTCATCGCCATCGAACCCGGCGACGTCTATCCACCGCACCAAATTTTCAAACTCATCGAAGGCTTGCAACGTGCCGACTTCATGGCCGGTCGCCGCCGCCAGGTCGGCCTCGCCAAACTGTGGCACCGCATTACCCGCCTGCCACGCTGGCTCCTCCTAGGTTTAGATGGTCACGATCCGGATTGCCTGTTTTGGGCCGCCCGCCGTGAAGTGCTGGCCGACATCACCTTGTCCCCCGGCACCGCTAGATATTTGCCCGCCTTAATCGCTCGCCGCGGTTTCCGCGCCTGCGAAACCTATGTCGATTACCGCGGCAACTGGCGGCCGCTGCAAGATGTCCACTCCAGCGCCGGCGACCTGCTCGCCGCGTGGTGGCACTGTCGCCGCTGGCGCAATTCAGCCGCCTACGAGCTAACCGCCGGCCGCGCGGCACAACCGCTGCTGCGCATTGTTGCCGCACAGGAAACATCAAATTCTTCCGACGAAGTCGCCGCCGACACGGCTCCCGCCATCCGCTTCGATCACGCCGAGCCAAAGCCCGCCGGCTTACACTATCCGCCGGTAGTAAAACACGCATGAAAATCTTTTTTTCCGCCGGCGAGCCCAGCGGCGATCTGCACGGCGCAAATCTCATTCGCCAACTGCGCCGCCAGCAGCCCGACATCCAATGTGTCGGCTACGGCGGTCCCGAAATGGCTGCCGCCGGCTGCACCTTGCATGCCGATCTGACCGCGCTGGCGGTCATGTGGTTGCTGCGCGCGCTACTTAACATTCACAAATTTCTGGCGTTGGCCAGCCGGGCCGATCGCTACTTTCGCCACCAGCGTCCCGACGCGGTGGTGCTCATCGACTATCCCGGCTTCAACTGGTGGATCGCCCGCCGCGCCAAAGCGCACGGCATCCTGGTATTCTATTACTGCCCGCCGCAAATTTGGGCCTGGGCCAGCTGGCGAATCAAAAAAATGCGCCGCTCCGTCGACCATATTCTGTGCGCCTTGCCGTTCGAGGAAACTTGGTTCCGCGCGCAAGGCTGCCGCGCTACCTTCGTCGGCCATCCCTTCTTCGACGAAGTTCGCCGTCAACAGTTCGACGAAGAATTCTTGAAACAAATGGGCAGCAAGCCCGGCCGATTGATCACCATTCTCCCCGGTTCCCGCACTCAGGAAGTGCAACATAATCTCAAGTGGTTTTTGAAAGCCGCCACCTTGGTGCAAGTCCGTTTTCCCAAGGTCCGCTTCGCCGTGGCTGCCTTCAAACCGCACCAGGCCCAAATGGCCCAGCAGCTAATCGCCGCCAGCGGCGTCCAAGCAGAAGTCTATGTCCGCAAAACGCCGGAGCTCATCCATCTGGCCGAATGCTGCATGGCCTGCAGCGGCTCCGTGTCCCTGGAACTGCTCTACCACAAAAAGCCCACCGTCGTCCTCTATTGGATCAGTCCTATCGCCTTCCGTGTACAGAAAATTTTCCGCCGCGTGAAGTACATCACGCTGGTGAATTTGCTCACCGCCAAAGTACTCTTCCCAACCGACACCACGCCCTATAGCCCGGAAGATCCAGACGCCGACCGCGTCCTGTTCCCCGAGTACCTCACCTCCGAAGATAAATCACTGCAAATCGCCTCGCACGTCATCGGCTGGCTATCCAAAGACGAACAGCGCGACGGCCTCGTCGCACAACTTGCAGAACTGAAAGCCAAGGTCGGCCACGGCGGCGCATCCCAAACGGCCGCCAAACTAATTCTCGCTGAAGCCGCGCGCCACCGGCATGCCGCGCCCCCCAGGCCGCACTTTCTGCCCGGCACAGTGGTTCCCAGCAGTGGCGGCGGCGAACAAAAACTCCTGCCGCGCAAACGTGCAAATCCGCACGGCAAGAAGCACCGCGCCGCGTAATCGCTTTGCTCCGCGCTTTTCATCGTATCTCTCGCGCATCTCTTACGTTCCAGCCTGTGGCAACGTATCTTTGTTAAAGTTGCCGTGCTGCGTCTGCACTATTGATTCCGCCAATCATTCATGCCGCTTGATCAAAAAATACCCACCGCGAACTTGCCCCCATGCCACGTCGGCGTCGTATTCGCCCTGGCGCTGGAGGCCGGCGCCTTTGAAGATAAACTCGCCGGAAAAATCGCCGTCCGTGGCAGCCACTTCACCGCCTGGCAGGGCGGACTGAACGGACGCGGAATCGTTATCGTCCACGCCGGCATCGGTCAGGTTAACGCCGCTGCTGCTACCACCGCTTTAATTCTCGGCCACAAACCGCAGTGGATCATCTCCGCCGGATTAGCCGGCGGCCTGCATCCCACGGTCAAGCGCGGCGACATCATCATGCCTAACTCCATTCTCAGCGAAGACGGCCGTCGTCTTGCCATCGATCTGCACATTTCTCCCGCACAACAAGCCGCCATACCCGGACTGCACATCGGCCCGCTCGTCACCATCGATCGCGTCGCCTTCAGGGCCGCCGAAAAGCAGCAACTCGGAAACCGCCACGGCGCCCTGGCCGTCGACATGGAAACTCTGGCCATCGCCGAAGTCTGCCGCCGCGAAAAGCAACGCTTCTTGGCCGTCCGTATCGTCAGCGACGCCGTCGACGAAGAACTGCCCCCCGATGTCGAACGCTTGCTCACTCGCACCACCTGGGCGCGCCGCATCGGCGCCGCCGCTGGCACCGTCGTTCGCCGCCCGTCAACGGTAAAGGACCTCTGGCGCTTCCGCGAAACCGCGCTGGTCTGCTCCAAAAAACTCGCCGGTTTCCTCGAAGGCGTAATCGCTCAACTGCCGAATTCGTGATCATGTTTTCAGATCAACCACCGCGCTAACCACGGCCGCCGCAAATCGTTCGCTAAAATTCGCTCAGGCCGTCCAAACCTAGACAATAAAACTTCCGCGGCCAGGTAACCGCTCCGCACGGCGCCTTCCATCGTGGCCGGCCAACCGGTCGCCGTCCAATCGCCCGCCAAAAATAAATTCGACACGCTGCTCTGCTGCTTGGGCCGCAGCCGCTCGCTTCCTGGTAGCGGCGAAAATACCGAGTGCTGCTGTGTAATCAATCGCGCTTGCAATAACTTCGCCTGCGAAACCGCCGGCCACACCTCGGCAAGCTCCTCTCTCACTCGGGCAATCACCTCGTCTCTCGGCTGCGCTTCGACCTCTCGCGACGCACTAATCACTACCTGATAGTAATAGCTCTGCTCTTGTACCTCATTCAATGCATTCGCCTGTCGCTGCGCCCCATGATTAAACACCCATTGGCTCAATCGCCCCGGCAACACCGCATGCGGCAAATCCGTAATCGCCCGATCGAACCACAAATGCACCGCGCTAATCGGCGCCGATTCGAATTGATCGATCATTCCTAACTCGGGCAACGCCCTCCGCAGCGGTTCGCCGATCAATTCGCCGACCCGCCGCCACGGCACCGCTACCACCACCGCATCAAACTGCAGCCGCTCATCGCTGCCAAGCTCAACTTCCTTCACCCCGCCAGCATCCCCGCAAATCTGCTTGATCGGGCACTCCAATCGCACCAGCACACCATGTTGCGCCAGCCACCGCTCAAGTCGCTCACCATAAAACTCTCCCAACGGCACTCGCGGAACCTGCAATTCAAAGCCGCGCCGATCCCCCAAAAACGCATCCACAAACACCTTTCGCACCGGCGGCACAGCAGCCCGTTCCAGCGTTTCACTCAAGGCGCTCACAATCACCGGCGTCCAAAACAATTCAATCGCCCGCTCGCTTTGTCCATGCGCGCGCAGCCAAGGCCCAATCGTCAAACCCTGCGGATCATCCTCCGCCGACGTGCGCGCCAATTTTCGCATCGCGCGAATAATGCCAATCCGCTCCCGCAGCGACAAATATTTCAATCGAAGTAGCGCCGGCAGCAAATGCATCGGAGCTGGCAACAATCGGCCGGCGCCAACATCGTACTGACGTCCATCTGGCCCAAAAAAATGTAGCGTCTTATCCTGCCGCAACAACTCAGCCAGTCCGGTGCGTCGGCAAAAGTCCGCTAGGTTCGTGCAGCAGCCTAGGCTCACATGTTGACAGTGATCGACCCAAGCATCACTCGCCGTATCGCGAAACGAGCCGGTCCGTCCACCCAACTGCCGCCGCGCTTCAAACAGCGTGATTTCAAAACCGCGTTCCGCCAGCGCCACGGCCGCCGCCAGCCCCGCCAATCCGCCGCCGACAATGCCGATGTGGGGGCCAGAAGTATTTTCTGCCCCGCTCATGACGATACGGTTTCCCACTTCGACGCCGCCGCCGGCGCCACCGCGGGCACAAACAAAGCGCCCGCCGCAATCCGTGCTTTCTCCCAACGGCTCAGCCGAATCCGCCGCTGGAACACTTCCTCCGGCCGCCGCTTAATCTTCGCCAGTACCGCCCGATACGTGGCCGTCATCGCGCAAAACACACGCCGGCCATCACGTTCCAAAAGCGGCTCCAATTCCGCCGCCGCGGCATAAAATTTTTCGGCTCGCGCGATCTCAAATTGGATTAAATCAAAAAATGCTCGGCTTGTTTCCTTCTGCCGCAGCGCCTCCGCGCTATAACCGAACCGCTGCAAATCTTCCTGCGGCAAATAGACCCGCCCGCGCTGGGCGTCCTCTTTCAAATCCCTCAGAATATTCGTCAACTGAAATGCCACGCCGCATTGTCGCGCCGGTCGTAGCGCCTGCTCACCACGAAAACCCCAAATGTGAATGCACGCTAGTCCGACGACCGACGCCACTCGCTCGCAATATTGCTCCAGTTCGGTGAAAGTTTCGTACCGCTGACCCGCCAAATCCATTTCCACGCCGTCAATCACCGCCGTCAGATATTCCAGCGGTATTCGATATCGCGCTACCGTATCCGCCAGCGCTGGCAAAATCGGATTGATTTTCTTAGCAGCGTCAG
>DASXPQ010000253.1:0-8305 GCA_036493575.1 Pirellulales bacterium | reverse complement strand
GACTTTTGAGCCACTCGTTTGCTATACAGGATTCGGTGCGCGAGCGTCGCTAGTTAACCCGACTGTGTCAGTCGGGTTCCGGTAACCGCCAACCGCCAGATATTCCAGACCAAGCCCACAAACAATTCACCCTAAATGCACATCCAAGGACTTAAACTCATTCCCTTTTGTTCGACACCTCCCATGGAAACCCATACATTTGCCGAACGATTCTCGCAGCGTCCCTGACAAAACACTCCCATTCTGTCACGAAACTAAAAATCCAGGACAAAACTGACAATACTCAATGGCCACCACATCACTCACCCCCGACCAGCGGCAAAAACTGATCCAAGCAGCTTGTGAAATTCGCCAGCGCGCGCATGCCCCCTATTCGAAATTTCAGGTCGGCGCCGCGCTCCTGACTGCCTCCGGAAAAATCTTCACCGGTTGCAACGTCGAAAATGCCTCCTTCGGTCTCACCAACTGCGCCGAGCGCACCGCCATTTTCACCGCCGTCGCCGCCGGCGAAGGCCAACCCGGCAAAGACAACACCTGGATCGCCATGGCCGTCGCCACCCCCGGCGGCCATTCCCCCTGCGGCGCTTGCCGCCAGGTCCTCGTCGAGTTTGCCCCGGAACTCCCCATCCTCCTCGTCGATTCCAACCGTCCCACGGACCCCCAGGCCATCTATGAAACCGATATGAAAACGCTATTACCCGGTAGGTTCATTTTGAAGTCGTAAGCCCATCTGTCGGCCAGCCAATGCGCCTTCTACACTGACGTGCATGAGCGGAATTCATTTCAGCTTCGATGCACCAGGTTGGTTGGCGCTCTTGGCCGCGCTGCCGCTTTTGTGGTGGTTCAGCTTCCGCAGCATCTCCGCTCTCGGGCCCGTGCGCCGCTGGTTCGTCCTCGCCCTGCGCACAGCGGTGCTGGTCCTCCTCGTGCTGGCCCTGGCCGAAATGCAAATGGTCCGCACCAGCCAGCGCCTGGCCGTCATCTACGTGCTCGACCAGTCGGTCAGCATCCCCGACCAGCAGCGCCGCGCCATGGCCGACTACGTCAACGCCGACATCAAAAAACATCGCCGCGCCGCCACCGACGACCTCGCCGGCGTCATTATCTTCGGCCGCGACGCCGCCGTGGAACAACCACCGGATGATGAGAACGTTCAAATCAAGCGCACGCCAGAAGCGCACATTGAAACCGACTATACCAACATTGCCGGTGCGCTGAAATTGGCCATGGCCTCGTTTCCCCAAGATGCGGCACGCCGCGTGGTGCTTGTAACCGATGGAAATGAAAATCTGGGCAATGCGCTCGATCAGGCCCGGCAAATGGCCGAGGCCGGCGTCGGCATCGACGTCGTGCCGGTGCGTTATCAAGCGCGATCGGACGTCGCAGTGGAGCGCATCACTATTCCGCCCGACGTGAATCGTGGCCAACCGTTCGACGTGCGCGTGGTGCTAAACAATACCACTCCGGCAACGACGCAATCGGACGGCGTGGTAAAGGGCAAGCTGGAAGTCACGCGGAAAACGGCCGACGGAGAAAAAACACTGGCCACTCAGCCGGTGGAACTAGAACCTGGCAAGCGCGTGTTCAGCCTGCGCGAAGAAATCGACTCTCCCGATTTCTACACGTATGAAGCGCGGTTTATTCCGGACGATCCGGCAGCAGATGCAGCAGTTGCAAATAATAGAGCCACCACTTTTACACACGTACGCGGACAAGGACAGGTGCTTCTGATCGAAAATTTTGAGAACCGCGGCGAATTCGATTTTCTGGTGGAGCAATTGCGCAAGGAGAATTTGCAGGTAACGGTGCGGCCCAGTGATCAGTTATTCGGCTCATTGGCCGAGCTGCAGCCGTTTGACACCGTGTTACTGGGCGATGTACCGCGCGAGGATTTCAGCGAAGAGCAAATCAAAATGCTGGCGCGCAACACGCAGCAAATGGGCTCCGGGCTGGTAATGCTCGGCGGGCCGAACAGTTTTGGGGCAGGGGGTTGGACCGGGACCGACGTGGAAGAAGCCATGCCGGTGGATTTTCAAATCAAAAACAAGCAAGTGGTACCCATTGGGGCGCTGGCCATGCTGATGCACGCTTCGGAAATGGCCAACGGCAATCACTGGCAAAAGAAAATCGCAGACGCCGCGCTGGGGTCGCTGGGAAATCAAGAGTACTGCGGCGTGATCCATTGGGAAGGAACCGACCAGTGGCTATGGACTTCCGGTGGCAGCGGCATTTTGAAAATTGGCGATGGCGACAATCGCAATCGGATGCTAGGCCGGATTGATCGAATGGTTCCCGGCGATATGCCAGCGTTCGATAGTACCCTCACCAGAATCTTGAATGACTTTAACAACTTGCCGCCGGAAGTCGCCGTAAAGCATACGATTTTAATCAGCGACGGTGATCCCTCGGGGCCCAGCGCCAGTGTGCTGAACGGATTCACGGCGGCGAAAATCAAAATCACCACTGTTGGTATTGGCACGCACGGCCAGCCGGAATCGAGCAAGCTGCGGGGCATCGCGGCGGCGACCGGAGGCAAATACTATCAGCCGAATTCACCTAATGCGTTGCCACGGATTTATCAAAAAGAAGCGCGCGTTGTTTCGCAGCCTCTAATTTTTGAACGGAAAAATGGTTTTGAACCACGAGAAGCGTTTCCGCACGAAATGCTTAAAGGCATTCCCAGCACGCTACCGCCGATCACTGGTTACGTGCTCACGAATAAAAAGGACAATCCGCTGGTGGAGATCGCGCTGGTTTCGCCCGTCGGACCAGCGGCATCGACTCAAGCCAATCGCACGATTCTTGCCGGCTGGACGTATGGGCTTG
Organism: Pirellulales bacterium; assembly: GCA_036493575.1. GTDB lineage: Bacteria > Planctomycetota > Planctomycetia > Pirellulales > JADZDJ01 > DATJYL01. Next base: position 5,479 of record DASXPQ010000253.1, on the reverse strand, counting down.
GCAAAGCTGTCGCGCTGACTACCGATGCCGGCAAGCGCTGGGCCAGCGCTTGGACCACGTGGCCCGAGTACGACAAGCTATTCAGCCAAATTGTGCGGTGGTCGATGCGGCCGGCTGGCGATCAAGGCAAATTTACCACCACGACCGATCTAGTCGACGGCAAAGTGCGTGTGACGGTGACGGCGCTGGATAAGAACGACGAGTTTCTGAACTTTTTAAACATGGCTGGTAGCGTTGTCGGGCCGGACATGAAACCGATCGATCTAAAAATCCACCAAACCGCGCCGGGCCGTTATGTCGGTGAGTTCGATTCACCTCAGACTGGCAGCTATTTTTTGATGCTCAGTCCTGGCGCCGGCATGGCACCTATTCTGACCGGAGTAAACGTGCCCTACTCGGCCGAGTATTTGGATCGAGAAAGCAACGAAGGGTTAATTAAGTCGCTGGCCGGGCTAACACCGAAGGGATCGAAAGAACAAGGGCTATTGATTGAAGACCGAAGCGGACGCGGAATGGATCTCATGCTGCAGTTCGACACGTACCGGCACAACCTTGCTAAGGCCCAAAGCAGCCAAGATGTATGGCACTACCTAGTGTTCATCGCCGGATGCCTTTTTTTTGCGGACGTGTTTGTGCGGCGGGTGCAAGTGAACTTCACTTGGGTTCCAATGTTAGCAGGTAGAGTGCGAGACAAGATCTTGCGTCGTCATCCTATGCCGGCTCCGGAGCAAACGATTGAGCGTTTGCGCAGCCGCAAGGCGGCCATTGCGCAGCAGATTGATCAGCGCCGGGCTGCAGCGCGGTTTGAGCTGGCTGCCGATGCACCTGCGCCGGAAGCTGGATCGTTGGAGCAGCCGACAGGCGAACTGCCGTCAGCGGGCGATAAGCCCGAGACAGGACAGCGCGGCAAATCAGTCCAGCCGGAGACAGAGAAGGCGGACGACGATTACACAACCCGGCTGCTCAAGGCGAAGAAAAAGCTCCGCGATGAGCAAAAGGATAAAGGTCCACGTCCGGAGTGATTGTCGGCGGTTTCTTTATCGCTTGGCCAACTGGCTGCGGGCGGCTCGGAGCCCGGCGCTGACGAATGGATCATCTTGCGTGCTGGTGCTGATGGGCATTGTAATGTGGCCATCGACGGGCTTGGCGGCGGTCCGCACTTCATAGCCTTGGTCTGGATCCACGCCGATGTGAGCAAACGGTTTACCCAAAGGCGAATAGAACTTGGCAGTGGTCAACCGCACACCGCCTCCGCCGACAGACAATGGAAAGATCCCTTGCACCGACCCTTTGCCATAGCTCCGCGTGCCGACGATGGTGGCCCGATGATAGTCGCGCAGTGCGCCGCTCAGGATTTCGGCGGCACTGGCGCTATCGCCATCGATTAATACAACCAGCGGCACTCGCCAAGTGGAATTGCCCTGGGCTGTATAGTTGTAGTCTTCGCCTGGGCTGCGACCATGCGTGCTGACAATGCTACCTTGATTGATAAACTTATTGGCGACCTCGACGGCTGCAGTCAGCAAACCACCGGGGTTGCCGCGGAGATCAATAATGAGCGAACGCATGCCGCTACGTTGCAATTGGAGTAGCGCGGCGTCGACATCGTGGCTGGTGGTCTTTTGGAAGCAAGTGAGCTTGAAGTAGCCAACGCCGAAGTCCTGATCGACGATTTTCACATCGTCCACACTGGGCACGTCAACGTGGGCCCGGCGAATTGTTAGCGGACGCGGCTGTTCGTTGCCGGTGACCACTGCCAGGTCGACCAGCGAACCTTCCGGTCCTTGCAGCAGCTCGGCTGCCTTATCAGTGTTCAAATCAGACGTGGTGCGGCCAGCGACACTGACGATTTTATCGCCCCCTTTGATTCCCGCACGTTCCGCCGGACTGTTATGAATGACGTTGACGATGAGCAGCACTCCGTCGGCGGCCTTCAACTCCACGCCCAGGCCGACGAAGTTGCCCTCGATTTGCGAGTACAAGTCGTTTAGCTGGCCGCTGGTTAGAAAGGCGCTGTATTCGTCCAGCCCACCCAACATGGCGGCGGTGAATTCCAGCATGGTGACCGAGGGCCGCAGTTGCAATTGAACCTGAGCCGTTTGGGCGGCTGCCCAGACGGCGCTGCGGGCGTCATTCAGTGTATGAATCGGGTGTTGCGCTTGTTGACGGCGAAGCTCACGCAGCAGCAAATCAATACGGTCTGTGTCCGCCTGCTCCTGATTGCTTTCCTGGAACGCAGATTCGTTTAATGCGATTTCCAAATCATGTGTGCCGCGATTGATCAACGCGGCCCAATCTGGATTCTGCACGTAGTGAGCCTGCAATTTGGTGGCTGCGTCGGTGAACATATCCAGCGCTTCGTTATCACTCAGCGATGCCACATTGCGCCGGAACGTGCTGTCGGCGTAGCGGCGGCCGATATCGAAGTGCATCTTTGCAAGATCAAGCCGCTGATCTAATTCCGGCTGTGACTGACCGTATGTTTGCCGGGAGATGTCTTCGTATAGAGCGTAGGCTTCGGCCCAACGATGTTGCGATTCCAGCGTGCGCCCCTGATCGAGCACACTCGCGACCGCCGTAGAAGCGGGTGCGGAAAATATTGCCGTGGCGGCGGGTTCCGGTGTTACACGTTGCCGTTCGAGCGACGGGGCCGTGAAATGTACAGGCGTTTCATCCGTCGGCGAAATGAGTGCTGGCGAATCGATGCCCGCTTCTCGAACCGGCTGGATTACCGGATACCGAAGACGATTCTGCGCCGAGGCCGTTGGCGCAAAATGCGAGACAGTTAATAGCGAAAACAAAGCCACCCTAAGCAGCGCATGGGCGCTACGACCAACAGTCAGCCGCTTCATCAGTTGTATACCTGCGATTGGTTGCGCCTACCGGCAGTCGTCCTATACTGTCGTAGCGTGCACCCGGTCGATTGGGCAGGTAATTGCTTCGCGGCGTCCTGCGCGGCAAACAAGATTCTAGAAAGCCGTGTGAACTGCTTTCTTATACTACTAAATCAGCGATTCAGCAGCCTCTCGACCATGCGCAGAAACCTATAAGCAATTACTAAGCCGGTGCACTCCTTAGGCAGATGTTTGCGGTCGCTCCATCAGTGGTTAGTGCCGCGGTATGGCGGGTCTAGAAAACGCGGCTAGGTGTAATATAGAACACGATTTCCGTCTCGTCAAAACGCTGGGGAAAAAAGTTTCCGATAAAGGGTACATAGGACCCATATAACCCCTATCAGAGTGGCCCAAGGCAACAGTAGTAATTGAAAGAAGGTAAAAATGACCCGAAGGGTTTACACGACCGGGAACGACTTTGCCGGTGGTAGCAGGTGGCGGCGGGAAGCGGGGATCAATAGTCGAGGGAACAAAAGGAGTCGCACAGTCGCCCCGCGTCTTTCAATCCTTGCCCTTATCAAGTAACCCGGAGGGGTGCCGAACAGATTGTGGATTCGCCGAAGAATAGTGCGAATGCTTCAATAGGTGGCGCAGGGGGTTGCGCGCTTGAATGGCTACGTTAGCAAATCCTCGATTTTCACCGGCAGTTCGCGGACACGAACACCAGTGGCATGGTGAATAGCGGCGGTAATGGCAGCCGCGATGCCGGCCAAGCCAATTTCGCCAATGCCGCGAGCGCCCAGTTCGTTGATTTCTTTATCGGGATAGTCGAGGAAGTGAACATCGATGGGTGGCGCATCGGCATTCACCGCGACGATGTAGTCAGCCAGGCTGGCATTGATGGGGGCGCCGTTTTGGGGATCGTAGGTTGTGTGTTCAAACAGCGCCATTCCAATTCCCATAACCACGGCGCCTTCAATTTGGTTGCGGCCAGCCAACGGGTTAATGATGCGCCCGGCATCGATAACGGTCACTACGCGGCTGACTCGCAACTGAGCGATTTCCAGTTGCCACGTGACTTCCACAAAATGGCAGCCGAAAGAATGCGTCGAGTACTTGGGCTTGGGATCGCCGAAGGTAGAGGCTGCCTTGCCGTTGCCGGACACGAGCCGTACGTTGGCGAGCTTCAGTAGATCTGGAAACGGCACGCCGCCGGAGAGGTCGTTTGATTTCAAAAACACTTTGCCGTCTTGGAAGGTCAGTTCCTCGGACTTTCGCTTTTCGAACGGCGAACCGGGTGTGTTGGTGGCAATAGTGAGAAGCGAAGCAATAGCGTGATCGGCCGCCGAAAAAACCGCCGGAACGACTGATCCGGTTGCCATCGACCCACCGGAGAGTGGACCCGGGGGGAGCAGCGTATCGCCCAAGACGGCTTCGATTTTTTCAAGCGGCACGCCGGTTTTTTCCGAGGCGAGTTGAGCAAGAATTGTGTAAGTTCCGGTGCCGATATCCTGGGTGCCGCAGGCAACGCGGACGGTTCCATCGTCGCGCAGGTGCAGGCTTGCTTCGGCAGGAAATCGAGCGGCAATCCAAGCGCAAGACGCCATACCCCAGCCTAGAGTCAGGCCATCTCGCTTCATGGAACCAACTTCGGGCGTTCGTTTCGACCAGCCAAATTTTTCTGAACCGGTTTCGTAACACTCGAGCAAATGGCGCGACGAAAAGGGGACGCCCAGCGACTCATCGATTTTAGGTTCGTTGAGAACGCGAAGCTTCACTGGATCGATTTTGAGCTGATCGGCTAGTTCGTTCATTGCTGACTCTGTCGCATACATGCCGGGGACGGCGCCTGGTCCGCGCATGTCGGCGGTAGCGCCGATGTTGCGCTTGGCACGACCAAACTTGACACGCAAATTCGGCACGCTGTACTGAAAGGCGGTCGTTTCGCCGCAATCTTCATGGTGAATATCCAGCATCGATGTGCTGTATATGTAGTCGTGCTGCAATGAAACAAGCTGGCCATCGGATGTGGCTCCGAGCCGTACGCGCTGCTGAGTGCGCGGACGATGCCCGACGGTCTGAAACATCATTTTTCGGCTCACCACCAACTTTACCGGCTTGTCAAGTTGCCTGGCCGCAGCCGCTGCGAGCGCGCTGTGCGACCACGGAAAGAGTTTACTGCCAAACCCTGAGCCGACAAATTTTGTGATGACTCGGACGTTTTCTTTGGGCAAACCAAACATCTGTGCCAGCACCGTTTGCAGATTGTCGACGCCTTGCGAAGACTCGTACAGCGTTAAATTTGTTCCGTCCCATACTGCCGTGGTGGAATGCAATTCTAAGGGATTATGTGTTTCGGCGGGCGTAACATACGTTTCGTCCAGCTTGACGGGCGCCTTCTCGAACGCGGCATCCACATCGCCGCGCTCGCTTTGCAAACGATTGCGCATACTGAAAGTGGTGGGCACAATGTCCGGTTCGTCGTCTTCTTTCAGATGCGTATGTACGTTAGGTGTTTGTTTTTCATACTCGACCCGAACCGCATCGGCGGCTGCTTTTGCAGTTTCGAACGTGTTGGCGACGGCCAGCGCAACGTATTGACCGTAGTAGCGAATGACATCATCTTCAAATGGTGGACGGCGTTC
>DASXPQ010000252.1:0-6385 GCA_036493575.1 Pirellulales bacterium | reverse complement strand
CCCTGACATTGAATCAGCAAATTCATGGCCTGCGCAATGGATTCATCGTCGACTCCAACTGCCAGCAAGTTATGGGAATCGTGAGAAACGCTCGAGGCGATCGCGCCGTGTTTTAATCCGAAATTCTTGATAAAGCCGACGGCCGGCCGGCCACCGCTATATCGATCGACCAAGGCAATCTTAAGAATGTCCCCGCCTATGTTCGAGACAACTTGCCCATTTTCAACTTTCGGCTTGGCGGTGATTTTTCCGGTGACAATTTGCCCATCGATGGCTTCGATCACTCGCAGTGTTGTACCTGTGTCTTTCGGTTCAGACACAGCAAATTCTTTTGCAGTCAGCGGAGCGGCGCGAAATTGATTGACGATTGGCGGAACAATCCGCTCGAGCGGCGTTTGGCCACGCTGGGCCACAACTCGACCATCAATGACGGTCCGCAGCACATTGAACTGCTCAAGATTATCGACTTCGATGAAATCGGCGGCATCGCCCTTGCGTAACAAACCGACATCCAGCTTGTAATGTAGCACCGGATTGACGCAAGCAGTTCGCAGCACCGCGAACAATGGTTGCCCGCACTTAATTGCCCGCGCGACGAGTTGATTAATGTGCCCCTCGACTAAATCGTTGGGATGCTTGTCGTCGCTGGAAAACATGCACATTTCCGGGAATTCGCCGACTAGGGGATAAAGCGCTTCGAAGTTCTTTGCCGCGGAGCCTTCACGAATTTGGCACTTAATTCTCAGACCAATTTTTTCCAGGCCTTCTTCATAGGTAAAGCTTTCATGGTCGGTCGTAATTCCCGCCGCCGCGTATTTTTTGAGTCCCTCACCGCGCAAGCCCGGAGCATGACCATCAACCGGTTTGTGGCGTTGATGCGCCGCTTTGATTTTCGCCATCACTTCCGGATCATCGTGCAGTACGCCAGGAAAGTTCATCATTTCGGAGAGGTACACAATCTCCGGATCGTCTAAAAGGCGCGCTACTTCAGCAGCATCGAGTACTGCGCCGGAGCGGTCGAAACCGCACGCCGGCACGCAACTGGAGGCGCCAAAATGAAACTTCAAGGGCGAGTGCTTGGCGTCTTCAATCATGTAACGAATGCCGGGCGTCCCCAACACATTGGCAATTTCATGCGGATCCGAAACAGTAGCGACTGTACCGTGCACCACTGCCAATCGTCCAAACTCAGTGGGTACGAGCATGGAGCTTTCAATGTGCACGTGCGCGTCGACAAAACCCGGCAATAGAAAAGTGGAGCCCGCAGTAGGTGTTTCCTCGATCCGCGTGATTCGGCCATTGGCGATATGCACCGTACCGGGAAAAATTCGTTGGCCAATCACATCCACAATCTGTCCAGACGCGGTGGTAATACTGGGGAGCTCTTGCAAAGCCGTTCTCCTAAGACGAAAAGATGCGAGTCTGATTTCCCAAATGCGAGCTGCTCAGCTGTTCAAGCTCGCCCACAACCGTTTGAAGATATCGAATGTATCCGCCCGATTTAAGGTGCGCCGACCGAAGTAAATAGTGGCAATACTGCCCAGAGATTAAGCACCTACTTGCGGAACTGAGGTATGTCCGATCCATCTCCCGGGCACTACCGACCATGCTAACATATTGTTAAATTAAAGCTTTGATCAGAACTCCCGGCGCAGCAGGTCTTAGCAGATATTCCGGCATGAGCTTTGCATAAGTGCCCGGGTCCGTGGCACAACTCTCTCACCCGCGTAGAGAGCCCGGAAGCAACGTCTTCTTTCAGACAGAAATCCTGTCGCTGGCTGTGGTTTAAATCATGCGTTTCACCAGTTACTCCGCCGACGGTTTCTACGACGAAATGTTCCAGGCCAACGGCCAGCCACACCCTCGCTGCGAGGTCCTGGTGCGGCGGATCGAGTCGCTTTCCGACGGCGAACTCCAGCGTTGCCAGCGCGATGCCGAACGCACGCTGATGAATTTGGGCATTACGTTCACCGTTTACGGTCACGAGGCCGGAACGGAAAAGATTTGGCCGTTCGACGTAGTCCCCCGCGTGGTCGAAGCTGGCGAGTGGACTATCATTGAGCGCGGCCTCAAGCAGCGCATTACGGCGCTGAATCTATTCATTCACGATGTCTACAATCGCCGCCAGATCATCAAAGATGGCGTCGTGCCGAAATACTTGCTTGAATCGGGAAAATGCTTTTTATCTGCCTGCGCCGGTTTAAACCCGCCGCGCGGTATTTGGGCCCACGTAACAGGTACCGATTTGGTCCGCGACGGCGACGGCCAGTTTTATGTTCTGGAAGATAACTTGCGCTGTCCCTCCGGCGTTTCATACGTGCTCGAAAATCGCGAGGTCATGAAGCGCACGTTTCCCCAGGTATTTGAAGGTCTGCACATTAGATCGGTAGAAGATTACCCCGAGCGCTTGCTGCGCACTCTGCAACATTTGGCCCCGCACATGCCGGACGACCCCACGGTAGTTGTTCTGACACCGGGAATTTTTAATTCCGCGTACTTCGAGCATTCGTTTCTGGCTCAGCAAATGGGTGTCGAATTGGTCGAGGGACGCGACCTGCTGGTGCTCGACGATTATGTATTCATGCGCACCACGCAAGGCATTCAACGGGTAGATGTTATTTATCGTCGTATCGACGATACCTTCCTCGACCCTGAAGCATTCCGGGATGATTCTATGTTAGGCGTCCCTGGCCTGATGCGAGCTTACCGGGCCGGTCACGTCGCTTTGGCCAACGCGCCAGGCACTGGCATCGCGGATGATAAAGCCGTTTATGCCTACGTCCCCCAAATCATCAAATACTATTTGAACGAAGATATCATTTTGTCGAACGTGCCAACTTTCATTTGTGCCGACGCCACGCAATGCGACCACGTGCTGGCGAATCTTGATAAATTGGTGGTCAAACCTACCAACGAATCTGGCGGCTATGGATTAATGATCGGACCAAAAGCATCGCAGGCCGAACGAGATGCCTGTGCCGAGCGAATCAGAGCCAAGCCCCGGGAATATGTAGCTCAGCCCATGTTGTCTCTTTCGCGTGTGCCGTCCTTAGTGGAAGACCACTTTGAAGGTCGCCATGTCGATTTGCGACCCTATATTCTCTACGGCGAAGATATTTTCGTATTGCCCGGTGGACTTACTCGAGTCGCACTGCAACGCGGTTCGCTGGTCGTGAACTCATCGCAAGGCGGTGGCAGCAAAGATACTTGGGTCTTGCAGCCCGAAAGAGCGCAATTTCAAAGCCAATCGCAGCAAATAGCTACGACCATTTCATAGGTCTTCATTCCTCTCCTCCAGATACTTTGTGATTTAATCACAGCCGGCTCCAGGCGGACCGAACATGCTCAGCAGAGTGGCCGATTGTGTTTTTTGGATGAGCCGCTACATAGAGCGCGCCGAAAACGCGGCGCGATTCGTCGACGTCAATCTGAATCTGACGCTCGACTTGGGTGGCTCGCTGGCCAATCAATGGGATCCACTCATTTATACCAGCGGCGATCACGACCTGTTCTATAAGCGGTACGGAGTCGCGAATCAAAAAAATGCCATGGCCATGTTGGCATTCGACGACGAAAACCCCAACTCGATCGTTTCTTGCCTTAAATTCGCTCGCGAGAACGCCCGCTGCATTCGCGAAATCATTGCCGCTCCGGTTTGGGAGGAACTGAACAAGTTTTACCTGCTGGTTAAAGATGCCGCCCGTAATGGACAAGGCGCCGACAATCCGTTTGAATTCTTTAATAATGTCAAGCGGAGCGGGCAGTTGATTGTGGGCATTATGGAAGCTACCATGTCGCGCGGCGAAGCGTGGCATTTCGCGCAAATGGGTCGGCTGCTGGAACGCGCCGACAAAACGTCTCGCATTTTGGATGTGAAGTATTATATTTTGCTGCCGAGCGTCGCCGACGTCGGCACGCCCATGGATGCAATTCAGTGGTCGGCCTTGCTGAAATCGGCCAGTGCCTTGGAAATGTATCGCAAAAAGCACGGGCGAATTACCCCGCCCGAAGTCGTCGAGTTTTTAACGCTTGACGCAGAATTTCCCAGAGCACTGCGATTTTGCCTGCACGGTACCGAACAGTCGTTGCGGGCGATTACCGGAACCCCCATGGCAACGTTCCGGAACCAGGCCGAGCGACGGTTAGGTCAACTTCGCTCCGAGCTAGATTACGCGCAAATCGCCGACGTCATCGATCGCGGCTTGCACGAATTCATCGACAATTTCCAAGACAAACTGAACCTGGTTGGCGACGCAATCCACGCCACATTTTTCGCTCAACGTCCCGTCGTCGCCAGCACGACCACAACCCACGGAGTTGCTCAATGACGTTTTGTCTTGGCATGAAAGTTCAAGGAGGATTGGTTGGAATTGCAGATACCCGCATCACTTCTGGAGCGGAGTGCATTACCGCGCGAAAGTTAACCGTATTTCATCACGCCGGCCATCCGCTGTTTGTCATGACCTCGGGTCTGCGCAGCGTCCGAGATAAAATCATCACCTACTTCGAAGAAGTGCTTGACGAATCCACCACGGAATTAGATCGGTTGCATAAAGCCGTCAATGCGTTAGCGGCCCAAACCAGGCGCGTCGCGGCAGAAGACAAGGAAGCCCTGGAGAATAGCAAGCTGTCGTTTAATTTTTATGCGCTCGTGGGCGGCCAGATGAAACACGATCGCGAACACAAGCTCTACCTGCTGTATCCACAGGGTAATTGGGTGGAAGTTGGCGCCGGCACACCTTACTGCATCATTGGGGAAACCGGTTACGGCAAACCAATTTTGGATCGTACCCTCAAATACACCGATGCCATGCAACTGGCCTTGAAAGTTGGCGCCCTGGCGTTCGACAGCACACGCATCAGCAGTGCCACGGTCGATTTTCCTCTCGATGTGGTGGTGTTTGAAAGCGGCAGCCAAGAAATGTTCGAATACCGCTACGAGAAGACTGACCTTGCCGAAAGTTGCCAGTGGTGGCAGGAGCGGTTGCGGGCGTCACTCAACGAACTACCCTCGCAATGGCTCGACAAAGCATTCCTCCGCATGGAGCAAAGTCACACACAAACCATTCCGATCACCGGTTAAGCGGTTGGCAGCAGACGGTAATCCAGGTCCGTTCACTGCATACTGCATACTGCTGCCATGTTATTTCATATCAAACACACGACCCGCTACAACTACAGTCGGACCGTGTTTTGCGAACCCTTTACGGTTCGGCTGCGTCCGCGCGAAGATGTCTCTCAGCGTTTGTTGCGGTATCAGCTGACCATTGATCCACAACCGGCAGGAACTTGTGAATATCTGGATGTGGAAGGTAGTGTGGCAACCCACTGTTGGTTTAATAGTCCTACTTGCGCGCTGACTATTACCGTCAACTGTGTCGTAGAAACCACTCGTACCAACCCATTCGATTTTCTGCTCAGCGGCGACGCTTTAGAATTGCCGGTTCGCTATCGCCCGGAAATCTGTGCGGCCTTGACTCCTTATTGCTCCACGACGAGATCGAACGGTGATCCTGTCACGGAATTGGCCCGTCAAATTCAAACGGAAACCAATGGCCAAACAGTTCCATTTCTTACTCGAGTAGCTGCTTGGATTAGCGAAAATTGTGAAAAGATCATTCGCTGCAAAGGCAGCCCGCTCCCTGCCGAAACCACGTTACAAACTCGCCAGGGATCGTGCCGCGATTTAGCCGTTTTGTTTGCAGAAGTCGCTCGGACCGCCGGGCTTGCAGCGCGGTTTGTCAGTGGCTACCAATCTCAGTCCGAAACCGACGGCGACGGCCACATGCATGCTTGGTCGGAAGTCTATTTACCCGGGGCAGGCTGGCGCGGTTTTGATCCTGGTCAAGGTGTCGCCGTGGCCGATCATCATGTGGCAGTTGCCAGCGGATTGGACCCATTGGCGGCCGCCCCCACCGTCGGAACATTCCGGGGCACCGACGCATCGTCGACCATGGATTCACAACTTGTCATCCGCGCCTCATGAAGCCGTTTGTCCCGACGGTTCGTCCTGCGCAAGGAACAACGCTTCGTTCAATATTCCGTGTGAGAACCTCGCCAAACATCGGCGGATCGACGACTCCGTTCCAGTTCTCTTGTGACGGTACGCTTCGCTGCGGCGACGAAGCTTCATTGCCCTGGGGTAATTATCAATCGAAGGGGCGCGTTTAGCCGCAAGTTCCAGCTAGAACAGGGCTTGCAAACCCTGTTAACCGGCGTATCCTGCTTTGTACTGCGGCATTAATAATATACGAATCGTGCTCCAGCGGTTGCACGCCTCTTACCTGGTTAGCCCGTCTTCAAAAGCCGGTGGCGGACTTCATTCAGTTGGGTCCAGGCTCCCTGCCTTTTAATTGTCCCAGAGAGAGTATGAGCGATTTTCTAG
>DASXPQ010000251.1:0-3145 GCA_036493575.1 Pirellulales bacterium | reverse complement strand
CCCATAGGGGTTGCCAAGCGTTTCGCACATTTCGAAGTGGCCAAAATTAGGCGCTTCAATCAGCTCCGCCGGCTTACCGGCCCCCTTTACTGCCGCTGCAAAGTCGCGGTTTTGTCGTTGAAATTCAGGGGTTTCATTAGTTCCGTAGGTAACAACGATTGGTGCCCGTAATTTTTCGATATGCCTCTGAGAGCTCATCGTTTCTTCCATTGCGTCCGTGAATTTGACGTAGGAGCTGCGCTTGGAAAGGCGAACCGGCTTCAGGTCGTACATCCCGCTCATGCAAAGGCCGCCTTTGACGATATCTTGCGACAAGCCGAAATCCTTTTGCCAGTCTGTTACGAGGGCGACCCCGCATAAGTGACCTCCGGAAGAATGGCCACCGATATACAGGCGGTTGGAGTCCGCTCCGAAACTCGCTGCATTTTTGAAAGCCCAGGCAATCGCGCGCCGAACCTGGTCCGCCATCACGCCGATGTCGCCGTTCGCTGCGTCGACGGAAATAAAATCGAGCGCAATGTAATTGGCGCCGGCGTTAACAAAAAGCTCCGCAGGAAATCCGTAGCTTTTCGATTCCCCACTCCGCCATGCCCCGCCATGGATGAAAACGAAAATTGGTGCGTTTGGTGTTCTAGCCGGATACAGGTCCAGCGCTTCGACTGGTGTTGGCCCGTAAGCGAGCCGCTTTGGCGCGCCAAGTCGCCTACGCATTTCATTGCTGCTCGACGCATAGCGCTTGAGTATTTGTTGTAACAGGGGCGCATAAACGCTTTGGTCGTAGGCAGCGTCCAACTCGACTTGGTCCATTTCATGCCACACCAATGGGCCCTTATCGTGGGTGGGCGGGCCAACATGGCACGCCTCCGCAAGCGCGGGCGTCGCTGCCGCCGCAACCGCCGCTCCCAATACGGCACGACGCGACATGTCTTTGATGAACGGCAGTCTGTTTTCGACGGGCATCGTTGTCTCCCCGATATTGAATATTTAGGCCCCGCGTCGGGCGTGCGATGTGCCAGACAGTCGCGAAACCACTACATGCCTTGTCGCGGTGTTTTTTCCAGTAACTTCGTCAGTTCCCGCGAAAAGAACTTCGCGTTTCCAGTAGTGAGATGGCCGCTCGTTTCATCGCTGGCCACAATCAGATACAGCCTTCCATTCTTGATGCGCTTGAGTGCCCCAAGCATAATTCCGGTTTCCGGCGGATTCCGCTCGTCATCGGCAGAGTTGATCGCGAGCAGTGTCGCCTGAATTTTATCGAGTTCTGGGGTAGCGTCGAAATCAGCCGAAGAACCCCATTGCCACAGGAAATCATTTGCATCGGCGGCCATGGGCGATGCCAACCGTGCATCCACCAGCTTGTCCGCCTTTTCTCGAGTTGGCGCCTGCTTTTGATAGTTTAGCGTGCCGCCCGCAGTGGCAATCCCAAAGAACGTGCTGGCAAGCTTCATCGAGTGCGGCTGCTTGGTGTAGCTTCCCCCGTTGTACTCCGGATCTTGGCGAATTGACTCGAGCATCATCCGCCGAAGCATCCAGTTGCGGCTTGCCATTGCTGTCGGTTGCGAAGCCATAGGGACGAGTGCATCCATGTAGTGAGGATACTTCTCGCCCCATAACCAGGTATTCATGCCGCCCATTGAATTGCCAATGATCAATCGCACGTGCCGAATGCCTAATCCTTCGGATAATAGGCGATATTGGGCATCCACCATGTCGGCGTAATCATATTGCGGGAATTTTGTCTTGAGGCCATCGGACGGCTTGGAACTGCCTCCGTGCCCAAGTGCATCGGGTATGATGATAAAATATTTAGCCGCATCGAGGGGCTGGCCGCTCCCAAACAGTTCACCGGCGAATGCCGGGGTAAGCATGCTCTTTGCGGAGCCGCCGCTACCGTGCAGCACCACGACCGGCATCCCCGAAGGATCGCCGATCGTTGTGTAATGCAATCTCAGCTCGGCCATCACTTCGCCAGTGTGATATCGAAAGTCATGCGCCACCCAATCACCCTGCTTTGGATCGGGATATTCGGCGGCTATCGCGACCGCGCTTAGCAATGACAGGGCGATTATGCTTGCAGCTCGAACAAGGCTGTTGCGTACCATTGGCCAACCTCAAGGTTCTGATGCCGGGCTTCGCGTTTCACCGGTCAACGGTATTGGATGTGGCCGACGTCGCCAAGGTCCTGGTTCGGTCGGAATGTCCGCTGGCGCCCAAAGCAACTATTATGAACTTGCGACGCTTCATGCGCGCGCCCCAGATTTTGGACTGGCATCGTAACGATTAAACAGGCGGTATTGGAAGGACTTGATAATGTCCGCTTGGGCCATTTGCGGATTGTCCCTATACCCCCCGCGGCGCGGGAAGAGGTGATGGTTTCATGACTTTCAGCGCATTCCTTTTTCAGGCGCTCAACGGTCTTTCAACCGCATCGGGTCTGTTTTTCGTCGCGGCCGGCCTGTCGCTTATTTTCGGCGTCTCGCGCATTATCAATATTGCGCACGGGTCCCTGTATATGCTCGGGACCTACATTGCCTACACTTTTGCCACGCGCATTGGCGGCGCCGTCGGCTTTTGGGGCGGCATCGTTGCGACCACTTTCATCGTCGGCGCGATAGGCATGCTGATCGAGATCGCGCTGCTGCGCCGAATCTATCGTGCGCCCGAACTTTTCCAGCTGCTCGCGACTTTCGCGCTGGTGCTGGTGATCAACGACGCCGCGCTCTGGCTATGGGGCCCCGAAGATTTGCTGGGTCCGCGCGCGCCGGGCCTGCGCGGATCGATCGAGGTGCTTGGCCGCCAGCTGCCGAGCTACGATCTGTTCCTGATCGTGATCGGGCCACTGGTCCTGCTCGCCCTGCATTTTGCACTCGCTCGCACGCGATTTGGCCGGCTGGTGCGCGCCGCCACGCAGGATCGGGAAATGGTTGGCGCGCTCGGCGTCAACCAGACGCTCCTGTTCACGTCGGTGTTTGCTGTCGGCGCAGCGTTGGCTGGTTTTGGCGGCGCACTGCAGGTGGCGCGCGAACCGGCAAACCTTGCGACGGACCTCGTCGCGATAGGCGACGCCTTCGTAGTTGTTGTGGTGGGCGGCATGGGCTCGATCCCGGGCGCCTATCTTGCCGCGGTAATCATTGCCGAAGTGAAA
>DASXPQ010000250.1:0-4105 GCA_036493575.1 Pirellulales bacterium | reverse complement strand
CTTCAAAGAGTTTTTGCCCCAAGCGAATCGGCACAATCGTATCGGCATCCCCGTGTACTTGCAAAAGCGGGCCGTGATATTTGCCGATCGCGCCGGCGGAATCTAACTTAGTGCGCATCATCTTCACCGGCAGCCACGGGTAATGAAACGCCGCGACATCTGGGGCACTACTAAACGTATTTTCCAGCACCAGCCCGCGTGCCGGCCCCTCTGACGCCAATTGCACCGCCACCGCTCCGCCAAGCGATTCGCCCATGAGCACAATGTCGCTTTCCGGCACCCCCACCCGTTTCGCCAACCACGTGCGGGCTGCACGGCCATCCGCCAATATTCCCGCTTCCGTGGGCTGGCCGGCGCTGCGCCCGTAGCCACGGTAATCAAATTCCAATACCGCCACGCCCATCTGATGCAATTTCTCTAGCAGATCAGCTCGATGGCTCAGATTGCCCGCATTACCATGGGCAAAAAGCGCAACCGCTCGCGGAGATTCGCACGGCACAAACCAACCGTGCAAATGCGTACCATCTGCTGCGTCAAACCAGGCATCTTCAAACGTCAGCTCTGGCGGATTCCAATCTCCGTCGGGATACTTCGCCGGAAAAAACAGAAGCGATTCTTCAAAAAACATCATCAATAGTACGATCAGCAAGTACGCAATCAACAAAACTCCCACCATCCAACACAATCGTCGCCAAATGACTTTCGACACTCTGCCCTCACGCTTCACTTCAACCCGAAGTGATACTCCGGATTGCGCGGATCAAAATCGGCGTCAGTCAGGCCTGGGTTGAGCTTCAGTTGCGTATACGTATATCTCTCCAAAAGCGGCGGCTCTTCTCCCGGCTGCCGCGGCCAATCGTACGCCTCGTAATGCAGCGGCACCATCCATTCTTTGTCGATGAAAATTCTGGCAATATGAAAAATGAACACTGGCCGACGCTCTGGATGCATCACGGTAATCGAAATACACGGCCGATCGCCCACCATCGCATTGTCATTCCGCCACACGTAGCATTCGCCATACTGCCGATCGTGCTCTCCAATCTCGATGAGCCGTTTGGTCAGATTGGCAATTCCCAATTCGGTAATCGGGTACCGCTGCCCAAACATGGCAATTGGCCCGCTCGGAACGAGCCATTTAGCGCCCAACAAGGCCGCCGCTCCGCTGCCTGCATGACCGATCAGCTTGTTTTCGTTCGCGCCGTCGACATAAATCACTTCCTGTCCCGCCAAATCGTCCGGGGCCAGAAACTTCATATACACGCTGAACGGTTGCTGCCGCACTTTGACGTCGCAAATTCCTTCCGGCTTGAGATCATTGCCAAAGCGTTCTTGTTTAATGACGATGGCCTCGTAATCGCGCACATTCTCATCGATGTTTTTCTGGACCTTGCGTGCTAGCTCCAGTGCTGCATCCAGCGGATGCGCCTGATTCGACTTCGCCTGCTCAGAGGGCGCCGCGCTGCGCACAGCGTCATTTCGGCCGGGCGCTCCATGGCCCCAGCCCAAATCACGGCGAATTCGCACATATCCCAGCGCAACCATACCCGCCAACAGACAGGCGGCAACGAAAAAACGGACCATCGACTTCATCGCAGCATCCTTGAATTACAGAATGCTCCGATTGTTTGTCGCCACCGGGCGTTTGGCAAGGGTCACCCGCACCACTCCGTGCCGCCGACAGACGCAGAAAACACAACGACCTCGCGCCCAAGCAATAACTGCTCAAGTGCGAGGTCGAGAGATTGATCGCAACAATTCAGGAGGGCAAGGCTTCCGCAGAGCCGCCTCACTCACTTCACGTTAAAATGATAGTTCGGATTATGAACGTCGAAATCCGCGTCGGTGAATCCCTGATTGATCTGTAAATTCATGTACGTGTATTCTTCCAGCATCACTGGCGGATCACCGGCCTTATCTGGCCACTCGTAGGCTTCATACCGGATCGGTAGCTGCAACTCGTCATCAACGTAAATCCGTGCAACGTTGAACAGGAAGTTGCGTCGTGGTACGGGGTGCGTCACCTGAATCATGGTACACACGCGGCCATTCACTTTGGCCCCTTGGAAAAACTTCACGTCGCATTCGCCGTAATGTCTGTCGGCCTCGCCGACTTCAATCAATCGCTTGGTCAAATTCGCCACGCCAATTTCTGTAATCGGATAGCGCTGGTCTTTCATCGCCATCGCGCTGTTAGGCGCTAACGAAACCGTGCCAAATTTCCCGCGTAAAGTACCCGGCGGGGCATGGGCAAACATATTCCCGTTGTTGGCTCCCTCGACATACATGCATTCCTGGCCTACCAGGTTTTTCGGCGCCAAGAAGTACATATATACGCTGAACGGCTGCTGTCGCACTTTGATGAACGCATATTCCGGATCGCTAAGTTTTCCGTCGATTCGTTCGTGCTTGACTACCGTAGCCGAGTAGTCCCGCACATTGGCGTCCATGTTTTGCTTCGTCTTATAGGCCATCTCCAAGGCCGGAACCAAAGGATGCTGCTGCGCGGCAACTTGTGGTGGAGCATTTGGCGCGTTGGCGGCACTTTCTGGAACCGCACTCACCGCATCCACGGACGTCGCCGCACCGGCGGTGCACGCTGAAAAGGAAAGTATCGCCGCCGCACATAGGCTTGCGCTCTTGATCATTGCACTCTGAAGATATCGTATAGAAATGGACCGGCTGGAAAGCAAAGCTCGCACATGCGCCATAGACAGCATAAATTCACTCCGTTGAAATCACCCAAAAGTCGTCGGAACCGATTCCGGTCGACTTCGTGCAGCCCCTTCGTCGTCCGTAAACCGTGATTAATTACCGCTATTTCTATCCGGATTAACCCGAAGCAAGTTTTATACCGCCCGCACTGCTCGGGTCGAGGCCGTTTTCTCGGCCTGCTTTAATTCGCCACAAGTCCTTAGCTGCAAGGCACCTTGGGTGATCGCCGCATAGCTTGAAAAAGTCCAAGCGCCGCTTTGCAGTTGTGTTAATCGCCATGTTTGCCGGCAAGAATTACATTGCGCTTGCCCGCGTGCCCTGGCTTACCCAGCCGATTTCCTGGTTCTCTCCGGTTGCTGTCGGAAAAATCCCGATCTTCGCCCGCTGGCGGAATAGAATGTACTTGTGCCGCAGTTTTACGATGGTGATGCGCCAACAGCTTTTCCCCACCGCCATGGCCAGCTGAAGCCTGGCGGCAATGTTCAGCGCCGTCTTTCGCTGCTGCCTCCTTATTCGTTAAACTCACCGGCCATGACTTCCATCGAGCCGCGTATTTTGACCATCGTCTCCCGCAAGTTCGGCCAAAATACCTACATCGCTTGGATGGACAATCGCAAAGATTGTTTGGTCGTCGACCCCGGCCTGGAACCCAAGCGCATCATCGAGGCCATCGAACAGTACGAGCTTACCCCCGGGGCTATGCTCATCACTCACGGCCACAGCGACCACATCGGCGGCAACGCCGCCATGAAAAAACGCTGGCCCGATTGCCCCATCGTCATTGGCACCAAAGAGGCGGAAAAACTCACCAATCCCGCCAAAAATCTCTCGACCAAATACGGCGAACCAATCATCAGCCCGGCCGCTGATCGACTGGTGAACGAGGGCGACGTCATCGACTACGCCGGCTTCAATCTCGAAGTCAGCGAAATCCCCGGCCACTCGTCCGGTCATGTCGTCTATATCTGGATGGCCAACGATCCTCGCGTCGTCTTCGGCGGCGACGTCCTCTTCGCCGGCGCCATCGGCCGCACCGACTTCCCCGACGGCGATTACGACCAACTCGCCCTGGGCATTCGCGAAAAGCTTTTCACTCTTCCCGATAACACGGTGGTCCTCTCCGGCCATGGCCCGGTAACCACCATCGGCAGAGAAAAGCAATCGAATCCATTTGTGAAGCCGCTGTGATATCCGGCTCCTGCCGATTCTTTCAATCTTCCGCCACACGGCCAATCTGAGTTTCTCGTACCGCGCTGGCCGATGCAGCATCGTTCGGCGCAGGCTCGAACACCGCCGGAAACTCCAACTCAAACCGGCTGCCGCTCCCCGCTTCGCTATCTCCCACAATCCGTCCGCCGTGCTCTTTCACAATTTTCTGGCTCACCGGCAA
>DASXPQ010000249.1:0-3127 GCA_036493575.1 Pirellulales bacterium | reverse complement strand
TTGTTTGGCTCACCGGTTATGCCATGCGTTCCGCCAACGATTGGCCTGGCCTTGGCGGCGCTTATCCCGACTGGATGCACGATTTCACGCTCGCGATGCTGCGTCTGAGCAATGCAAACTATGTGCGTTGGATGCACGTCGCTCCCCAGCGCGCCGACTCCGATGCGTGCGACCGGCTTGGCATTGTTCAGGTTTGTCCGGCGGGCGACAAGGAACGATTGGTCACCGGCCGACAGTGGGACCAGCGCGCCGAAGTGATGCGCGACACCATGATCTTCTACCGAAACAGCCCCAGCATTTTCTTCTGGGAGGCCGGCAATACCATTGTGACGCCCGAACAGATGCAGCAGATGGTCCAAATGCGCAAAAAACTGGATCCACATGGCGGCCGAGTGATGGGGACTCGCGACAATGATCAACCGGACGCCAACAAAGCGCTCACGCCGGTATCTGAATACTACGGCGTTATGATCGGCCAGGCGCCGCAGACCGATCGCATTACCAGCGATGATATTTTCCGCGGTTACAGCATTTCGCGCCGAGACAAGGCGCCCCTGATCGAAACGGAAGATTTCCGCGACGAAGCCGGCCGCAACATCTGGGACGATTTCTCGCCTCCCCATTTCGGCTTCAAACCCAAAACCGGCCAAATGGGCGGGCGGCCGGTTGATACCTGGCATTGGAATTCCGAAACCTTCGCACTGGCCGGCGCTGCGCGGTACACAAGCTATGTCCGCAATCGCATCGACAACACCGATCCGGCCCATGCAAAGTGGTCGGCTTATTGTTCCATCTACTTTGCCGACTCCGATGCCGATGGGCGTCAGCAAGGCAGCTATGTCCTTCGCGTCAGCGGCAAAGTCGACGGCGTTCGAATCCCGAAGTCGCTTTATTACGTTTCGCGCGTCATGCAGAGCGAGCAGCCGGACATCCACATCATCGGACACTGGAACTATCCGTCCGATACAAAAAAAACCATATACGTCGCAGCATCGCACTGCGATAGTGTTGAACTATTCGTCAACGGGGAATCCCTGGGCACCCAGAACAAACCGCTGCGCTTTGTCGATCACTTTGGCGATAAATCTCACGCCTCATTCAGCGCGGGTGACGATACGGGATTCATCTATGCGTTTGAGAACGTCGTTTTTGCCCCTGGCACTATTAAGGCTGTGGCAACGAAAGACGGCAAGGTTATCGCCCAGCAGGAACTGCAAACTGCCGGTGAAGCAAAGGCTATCAAGTTGACCCTTCACACCGGCCCGCAGGGGCTGCATGCCGACGGAAGCGATGTGGCATTGGTCGATTTCGAAGTGGTTGATGATCAGGGCCGCCGATGCCCGACGGACGAGGCGAGAGTAGATTTTTCCATTACAGGACCCGCAATTTGGCGCGGCGGTGTTAATGCCGCCAAGCTTGAATCAACCAACAACCTCTATCTCGACACCGAGTGCGGCATCAACCGCATAGCCATCCGCTCCACCACGACATCTGGCGCCATCACGCTGACCGCCAATCGCGCCGGCCTGCAATCCGCCACGATCACAATCCACTCCAAGCCTGTAGACATCCAAGATGGGTTAACCCTCGGGTTGTCCGAGACGCTGCGCACGCCAACATCGATTTGGTTTGAAAAAGAGCGGCCATAAATCGGCAGTTGTTCGATATCGAGTGCGGCATCAACGCCGAAATCCGAAGCTTCGCACTAGCCGCTGCCAGCAATTTGTTCCGAGATTCGCGTGCATTTCTGAGTGCGCCGTCAGTCCAGCACCGCCAAGAGGGGTGACACCCAAATGCTTAAACATTAATATGTTCGGACACGGCCGAGTGGCGGAATGGCAGACGCAAAGGACTTAAAATCCTTTGTCCATAACTGGGCGTGCGGGTTCGAGTCCCGCCTCGGCCATTATGATTTTTGATGACAGGCGATGACGAGTTGCGACAAAGGCATTTGCCATGTTGGAGTTGCGCGCTGTTTTCACTGCCTTGATGTGGAGCGCTCGCGCCCATTGTTGCCGAATGCCGAAATGACAGCCGGTGACTGATAATGGCCCGGAATGTCAATGTCTGTGGGCCGGTTTTTGGGCCAGTTTTTTACAGCCTCTAAATCGGCTGCCATGTCGGTAATTTCCGAGTGAGTGTAGTTCGCCATCGTCAACGAAATTGTTTTATGCCGGGCCAGTTTCTGCGCCGTTTTCGGGTGAATTCCCGCACGAGCACGGGACGTTATGATTGTGGATAATCATTTGCTTTGCAAATCAATTCCTCGACGGTTTGTCGCATTGGTATTTCGTATCAGTCGGGTGCCGCATGATTGTGCCAACTTGGAATGGGGTTCAGGTTTTATTGAATCGTAGTCTGCAAATGAACTGTGGTGACCAACGTGAGCCGGGTAAAACCCAGAATTGCAATTTCATCCTGACGCGGCAATGACTGGCATCGCTCACATCTTCACGTCATTCCTGCTCCCGTCGCACGCGACTTTATCGCCGACTAATTCGAGCACGATTTTAAAACTTGCCCGTTGGAATCGCGTCGCATGCGCGAGGATCGAATCTTCACTGATAGACGAAGTCTGTCGTCTATCGAATCGATCATCATTCCTTATCGACTATCTCCAACAACACGCACATCCGTCTGCCGATCGTGTCGTTGAAATTGTCATTAAAACGCGTACAGTTCCTGTGCCTTGTGATGGTTAAAAACGCCAACTTAGCATTTGCGGGATCCACGTGTGGTCGCTTCGCCGGGGCTGTTATTTTGTGTGGGGATAAGGCACGATATTTTCATAAGCGACGGAACCTAGCCCATGAAATCAGTAAAAACGGCGTCGAGGTTTATGCTCGCGATTTTCATGATGGGCGCCGGAGCAATGCACTTTGTGCGCAGCGGATTTTATACGAAAATTATGCCCCCCTACCTGCCGCTGCATTTAGAACTGGTTTACCTTAGTGGCGCGTTTGAAGTTGCACTGGGCCTGCTGCTATGGGTTCGACCACTTTCGCGATTGGCAGCTTGGGGGATTATTGCTCTGCTGTTCGCGGTGTTTCCCGCCAACATTTACCTTTATCAACATCAGGAGTTGCTTCCGGCATCGCCAGTCGTGCATTTGTTGCGGCTGCCACTT
>DASXPQ010000248.1:0-6639 GCA_036493575.1 Pirellulales bacterium | reverse complement strand
GATTCGCTCGAGTGCTACATTAACATCGCAAACGGTGATTTTTGGCGGTCGAGATAAAACTGTCCATGCGCGCGATTCCAAAACGGGCGATACGCTGTGGGATTTTGTGACGAAGGGACGGGTTGATAGCTCGCCGGTGGTCGTCGACGAGCGCGTGTTCGTAGGGTCTGCCGATGGACGGATTTACGGTTTGGATTTGAAGTCGGGCCAGCAAGTGTGGCAGTATGAAGCTGGAGGTGCAGTGGTGGGCAGCCCGGCGGTTGCGGAAGGACATCTTGTTATCGCCAGCGATGCCGGGGTGGTATACTGCTTTGGAGAGAAGAAATAAGCGGCATGAGATGACTGGGCAATTGCCGCGGAGCCGAAAAGAAACATCTACAAGGACAGCGTGTGGCGACTGGCACGACCAAAAAGACCGAAGTTGGCAGCTACTTCATCGCCAATTATCCGCCGTTTTCGCAATGGACTGCCGAAGGATTGGCGGCGGTTCACGCGGCAATGAACGGGCCGCCGCAACCGGTGCCGCTTGGTCTTTATCTGCACATTCCGTTTTGCCGCAAGCGGTGTAAGTTTTGTTACTTCCGGGTGTATACCGATAAGAATGCCGTGGAGGTGGAACAGTATGTGGCCGCCTTGGCGAGGGAGATTGAATTGGTAAGCAAGCTACCGGTGATGGGCGGGCGGCCATTTCGGTTTGTGTACTTCGGCGGAGGCACGCCGTCGTTTTTAAGCGGCAAGCAGCTGACGTCATTGGTCGATCGCTTGCGTGCCAACATTAATTGGGATCAGGCTGAAGAAGTCACGTTCGAATGTGAGCCGGGGACGCTTTCCGAGCCAAAAGTGAAAACGCTACGCGATTTGGGCGTGACGCGCATCAGCCTAGGTGTGGAGAATTTCGGCGACGCGGTTTTGGAGGAAAACGGCCGAGCGCACTTGTCGGCGGAAATCGCCAAGTCCTGGCAATGGATTGTTGATGCCGATTTTCCCAATACGAATATCGATTTGATTTCCGGCATGGTCGGCGAGACGTGGGATAATTGGCGCGACACGGTGCGGAAGACCATCGAGTGCTCGCCCGACAGCGTGACTATTTATCAAATGGAATTGCCATTTAACACGGTGTACTCGAAAGATATTTTGGGCGAGCACAAGGAAACGCCTGTGGCCGATTGGCCGACGAAGCGGGCCTGGGTGGACTACGCATTCGACGAATTGTGCGCAGTGGGTTACAGCGTGTCCAGCGCTTACACCTTGGTGAAAGATAAGAGCAAAGTGAATTTCAGCTATCGCGACAATTTGTGGCAAGGCAGCGATTTGCTGGCAACAGGGGTGGCCAGCTTCGGACATATTTCCGGCGTGCATTATCAGAATCTTGCGGAGTGGCCGCAGTATGTGGGAGCGCTGGATCGCGGTGAGTTGCCGCTATGGCGCGGGATGCAGCCGACCAAACATCAACTGCAGGTGCGGGAGATGATTTTGCAATTGAAAACGGGGCAGCTGGATGCCGGGTATTTTCGTAGCAAATTCGGCGCAGAGATTTTGGACCAGTGGCGCAACGTGTGGCAGGATTACGCCGCCGATGAATTGTTGAACATTGATGGCGACCACATACAATTAACCCGTGCCGGCCTGTTGCAAGCCGATGCAATGTTGCCAGCATTTTTTGAACCGGAGCATCGCGGGGTGCGATACACCTGAGAAAGTTCCCCCGTTCCGGCTGCTTTCCACCTTTTCTTGCAGCCTTAAACGTGTAGCATTAGACGGGTTATAACTCGCAGGCGCGGTTTACCAGGAAGGCACGGCATTGGCGACTGCAACACCCCAATCTGTCAGGACCGATGGCAACGGATCGGCAGCCGATCGGGAAAGCTTAAATGGCCGCCCGGATGCATCAGCATGCGCGGGCTATGGGCAATTGCTGCAAATGGCTGCGGCGATGTTCCAGCCGCAAGAATTGGAACGGTTAGCGCCGCGGTTGCACCGTGCAGGTCGGGAGGCAGCAGGTCTGCATCCGGTGCTTGACCATGGCGAACGCCTGAACGGCAAAGGTTCATCGAGTTCGGAGTCGCAGCTAGAGCCGTTGGCTGCCACGGAGGCCATCGCATATGACTTTTTGGCCAAAGGCGGCAAGCATTCGCGGCCGTTCATTACGTTAGCGGCGTATCGAGCTCTTGGCGCGCACCAAAGACAGGACGTCGATGAAGTGCCTGACGCGGTGAAACGTTGTGCGTTATCTATCGAAACGTTTCACAAGGCCTCGTTGGTACACGATGACATTGAAGACGATGATGAATTCCGCTACGGCGCGCCAACATTGCATCGCAAGTTCGGTACCCCAACGGCCATCAATGTGGGCGACTATTTGATCGGCATGGGGTATCGGTTAGTTACTCGCGAAGCCAAATCGCTGGGGCCGGAAATGGTCGCCGATCTTTTGGATCATATCGCGGACGCACATGTAAAGTTGAGCGAAGGGCAGGGGGCCGAACTGATGTGGCGCGATTCGCATAACAAGCGGCTAACGCCGAATGACGCGCTGCAAATTTACGCACTCAAAACGGCACCGGCTTTTGCCGCCGCCCTGCACACCGGTTTACGACTGGCGGGTCCGACCGAGCGTTATGTCGAAGCCGTGGGGCGCTTTGCCCATGATTTGGGCGTGGCTTTTCAAATCATTAACGATCTGAACGATTGGCAAGGCGACAATCATAACAAGCTGCGTCGCGCCGGGGATGTTATCGGTGGCAGGCCGACACTGTTATGGGCCGTGGCGCTGGCTGGCCTGGGGTCCGAACAGCGGAAGAAATTGGAATCGATGGTCGACCAGCAGCCGCTCGAAGATGCCGATCTTCGTGAGATTTATTGCTTGTATGAGAGTGGGGGCGCGTTTCAACAAGCTCGCAGCCTGGTGGAGAAGTATCAAAAACGTGCCGAATCGTTGGCTGCCCAAATTGAGCCTGAGCCGCTGCAGCAATTGTTCTACCATTTGATCGACATGGTGCTGGAACGTCGGCAGATGTGAACAGAACTGGGTGGAAATACTCGCAGTGGACCGCGGGACATGATCTCCCTAAGATTGCACTTGGTAAAGTCGTAGTTTGATCGTTGGTTCGTGGTCCCACTGCATTACCATCTTCTCCGCCGGTCACCCGCCTGTGCCATCCCACCGTGTTCATGCTGAACTGTCCACACTGGTCGGACTATTTTATGGTTCGTTGGCCGATCTGGGTGTTTTTGAAGTGGCCAATGTCAAGGTCGTGCCGGAACCGTATCGCGGGCTGTTGGTGCATAACCATCACATGACAGTGACGATGGAGGAATTTCACCGCAGCCAGGTACGTGTGCAAGTGCTGGAGGCTAAGCGTGAAAGGAGCTATTACATGCGTCGCATTTTGTTGGCGCGTGAAAGTGACCAGCGCGTTGTTCAGTTCGGAATTGTGCGACTTGATTTCGATTTGCTCAGTCCGGAGGTGCGAGAGGAAATTGAAAGCCAAAAAATGCCACTGGGGCGAATTCTGATCGAGCATAATGTATTGCGGGAGATCGAACTGGTGGGGCTGTGGCGCGTAACACCGGGGGTCGATCTGTGCAAGTTATTTACCATGACGCCGCAGCAAACAACCTATGGGCGGACGGCGATTATTCACTGTGATGGCCAGCCAGCGGTAGAATTATTGGAAATTGCCGCGCCTCTGGCGCACGGCCAGATGTAGTGCGTACATTGGTGGCGAGGCGGAATCTTCATGACGCAGCCGAACGTAGCTTCGATGCAATCTTCCGATACGCGTGGGGAGCGAGAAGTTGGCCGTTCACCGGTGCGGATCGTGTATTTAACGGCCGGGGCCGCTTCGCGTTATTGCGGATCGTGTTTGCACGACAACGGATTGGCCAAGGCGCTGACGGATTTGGGCGAACAGATACTCCTTGTGCCGATGTACACGCCCCTTCGCACGGATGAGGAAAACGTCAGCCTGGACCGGATTTTTTTTGGCGGCGTCAACGTCTATTTGCAACAGCATGCGGCAATGTTTCGTCATACGCCGTGGTTCGTCGATCGGTGGTTCGATTCGCCGCGACTATTAAATTGGCTTTCGCGCCGCAGCGCCGGCATGGAAGTGGCTAAATTGGGCGCGCTGACGGTGTCCGCTTTACAAGGGGAGCAGGGTCGGCAGCGGAAGGAAATCGAAAAGCTCATTCGTTGGCTGGAATCGGACGGCCGCCCAGAGATTGTGCATCTGTCGAATGCGTTACTTTTGGGTGCGGCTAGGCAATTGCGATCGCGGTTGAATGTGCCGATTGTGTGCAGCTTGGCGGGCGAAGATCTGTTTTTGGAGCAGTTGAAGGAGCCGCACTACAGTCAGGCGCGCGATCTGTTGCGTGAACGCGCTCAGGACGTCGATAGGTTCGTGGCATACAACCGCTATTTCGCCGATTTCATGGCCGATTATTTGGGAATAGACCGTAACCTGATCGAAGTTATCCGCCATGGGTTGCATTTGGCGGGGCATAGTCAGCGGCGGGTTAGGGAGGAAGGATCGCCGTTTGACATCGGTTTTTTTTCACGCATTGCGCCGGAAAAGGGGCTGCATTTGTTGGTGGAGGCGTTTGCGCAGTTGTTGGCTGATCCGGCACTTCCGCCGTTACGGTTAAAGGCCGCTGGTTATAAATCGGCTGGTGATGAACCCTATTTTCAAGCGGTCGTCCAGCGAGTCCAGGAGTTGGGATTGGCGGATCGTTTTGAATTCGCGGGGGAGTTGGATCGCGCCGGCAAGATTGCTTTTCTGCAATCGCTCGACGTGATGAGCGTGCCGACGGTGTATAGGGAAAGCAAGGGATTATCGGTGTTGGAATCGCTGGCCAATGGGGTGCCGGTCGTGGTGCCGCGGCATGGATCGTTTCCAGAAATCATCGAGCACACCGGCGGTGGACTGCTGTGCGACCCGGAAGATGTAGCCGATTTAGCAGCCAAGTTGCGAGAGTATGTCATGGCTTCGTCGCTGATTGAAGAACATGGTCGGCGTGGCCGAGAGGCTATCCATGCTCATTACACGGCACCGCAGATGGCTCAAGAACATCGAGAGCTATACCGTCGGGTAAAGGACGACGCACCCGTGGTCAAATAACGTTTAGGTAAAGTCTGCGGATTAGGATTGCCAGCAGAGACAGCCGGCAATGTGTCGGCCTGTAGCTGCAACCATGGCTGGCAGGAGCTGGTTGCCGCCGAAAGTAATAAAGCGGCAAAGCTTTGTGACATTTTTTGCAGGCGCATTCCCCGGAAAATGGCTGTGGGACGAAGGCCAAAAACGGGCTGCGCAAATTCAGACTTCTTGGTCGTTTTTGGGGCAAAGAGATTGCAGTATGCGCCGGGGACACGCTACACTTTCAATAGCCGGTTGAGCGGCGCTGGTGGTCCTCGGGGAGCCAAGCCACGGCGCCCTCGGTTCAGTTCACGTCTCGTTTTGAAGAAGTGCTGTTTTTGTTCGTGTGCTCCCTTGTTAAGAAGGTGCTCGATGGGTCGCCGGATTTATGTTGGGAATCTTCCCTGGTCAACCACTTCCTCGGAATTGCAAAACATGTTTGCAGAACACGGCGGCGTAAAAGCCGCTGAAGTCATTTCCGATCGCGAAACCGGCCGCTCCCGCGGTTTTGGTTTTGTCGAAATGGAATCCGATGAAGGCACGCAGGCAGCCATCAATGCCATGAATGGCAAAGATATGGGCGGCCGAGCTCTAACGGTCAACGAAGCACGCGAGCGCACTCCGCGTCCCGCGGGCGGCGGCGGTGGCCGTGGAGGTTATGGCGGCGGCGGCGGGTACGGCCGACGCTAAGCCAGTCCTGGCGTGTAAATTCGCCTAATTGTTTGTGAGGGATAGTTGACGGATTGTTAACTGGACCATCACCTCGCCCCCGGACGGCAGATGCTTTCCGGGGGCGGATTGTTTTTGGGGGGAGGCAGTGTCTGGTGTCTGAGGGCTTAGGTTTCTGGCAGCTACAGACACCTGGACACGCAGGCCCCGCTAGATTTTGAGTCCCAATTTCGGTATCTTGGATCGTTTGATTTCACCACCCAATTGGCAGAAGTACCTATGCCCCGTTTTGGATCGTTTCGCGATAAAAAGAAAATGCCGATGCGGAAGCGGGCGAAGCCCAAGATCCGCACGAAGAAGAAAGACCCCATCTTCATCAATGGTGAGCGTCCGCGCCCGCTGTTCGTCGATTACAAAGACCTGGAACTGCTCAATAAGCTAACCAATCGGCAAGGCAAAATTGTCAGCCGGCGCAAAAGCGGTTGCACTGCAGCCAGTCAGCACGCGGTGACACTGGCCATCAAACGGGCCCGCTTCATGGCGCTGTTGCCGTACGTGGGCGAGTAAGTCGACAAGGTGATATGCCAGACGTATACAGAAAGAGTAGCGTGCCGAACGTCTGCTTTCCGCTGGTTCTCTCGCCTCTCGATCCTTCCGCCATATGTCATCGTTCACCGCCACGCGCCGGGTGGAATTTCGTGATACCGATGCCGCTGGCATCATGCACTTCGCTTCGTTTTTTCCGCTGATGGAATCGGTGGAGCACGAATTCTTGCGTTCGCTGGGCCTGAGCGTATTGGCGAAAGACGATGCCGGGCCATTTAGCTGGCCG
>DASXPQ010000247.1:0-2777 GCA_036493575.1 Pirellulales bacterium | reverse complement strand
TTGCTCATTGGATTCCCCCCAAGAGTTCAACCCGACCTGAGCCGCGGATAAAACGAGAACAGCGCGGCTACCTTGGGGCCTTATCGACCGAAAGAAACGGCAGAATCGAGAAAATCGTTAAAACCGGACCATCCGGAACAGTATCGGAAAGTCGCTTGATAGCAAAAATTGCCGTGCTAGCGGCCGCCGCACGCAGCGTGGACCTTCGGCATGGTCCCTCAGGCGGCAGGCTTAATGGCGGCTGGCTGCTGTTGCAAGGCTAGTGCCAGATCGGCATCGACCATCATGGCTACTAGCTCTTCGAAACTGGTTCGCGGCTCCCAGCCGAGTTCCTTTCGCGCTTTGGTGGCGTCGCCAAGCAAGTGATCGACCTCACTGGGGCGGAAATAACGTGGATCGATTTCCACGTGGTCTTGCCAATTCAAATCCACGCGGCCAAAGGCAACTTCCAAAAACTCGCGCACGCTGTGCGATTCGCCCGTGGCGATGACATAGTCGTGCGCTTCATATTGCTGCAGCATCAGCCACATGGCTTCGACGTAGTCCTTGGCGTAACCCCAATCGCGGCGAGCATCTAAATTGCCCAAATAAAGCCGCTGTTCCAAACCCAAGCAAATCCGGGCCGCGGCTCGCGTAATTTTCCGGGTAACGAAAGTTTCACCGCGACGAGGCGATTCGTGGTTGAACAAAATGCCGCAACAGGCATACAGCCCGTACGCTTCCCGATAGTTGATGGTCTGATAATGAGCGTACGCCTTGGCACAAGCATACGGACTGCGTGGGTAAAACGGGGTTGTCTCCCGCTGCGGAATTTCCCGCGATTGGCCAAACATTTCGCTGGACGAGGCCTGATAAAATCGTACCGCTTTGCGCTTGTTCAATTGGCGAGCCGCCTCCAGTACCCGCAACGTGCCTTGTCCACCCACGTCCACCGTGTACATCGGCTGATCGAATGAAACGCGCACATGGCTTTGCGCGGCGAGGTTGTAAATTTCGTCCGGCTCGATATCAAGGACCAAATTCGTTAGCCGTGTTCCGTCGGTCAAATCAGCATAGTGCAGCACCAGTCCGGGCCGTTCGGCGTGGACATCTTGATACAAGTGTTCCACTCGGCCTGTATTGAAGCTACTCGCGCGACGCATCAGGCCATGCACTTCATATCCCTTTTCAAGCAACAACTCCGCCAAATAGGAGCCGTCTTGTCCGGTAATGCCCGTGATGAGTGCTCGGTGGGGTGATTTCATTGGGATGCTCCGAAGACAATTGGCTACTGGTGTCTAGAGAATGGGCAACGCGGTATTCGACTAATGAACATGATTCTGTTTATGCCGCTTCGCAGGCGAGGCTATGCCCGTGCTGTTCCTGATACCATGTAATGGTTTCGCGTAATCCTTGCTCCAAAGTGGTACTGGCTTGGAATCCGAATTCGTGTCGAGCGCGGGTGACATCAAGAGCCCGTCGGGGCTGACCATCGGGCCGGGTCGCATTCCAAAGGATTTGGCCCCTGTACCGGCAAAGCTCGCAAATCAACTCAACTAATCGCCGAATGGTAATTTCGTCGCCGGTGCCAATATTCACCGGCTCCGGTTTGTCGTAGGAGTCTGTGGCTAGAGCAATCGCCTCGGCCGCATCCCGGACGAACAAAAACTCCCGTGAAGCATTGCCGGTCCCCCAAACTTCAATTGAATCTCGACCCTCATCTCGGGCCTGTACCACTTTGCGAATAAGCGCGGGAATAACGTGGCTGGATTGCAAATCAAAATTATCGCCGGGGCCGTATAAATTCACGGGCAGCAGCGTAATTGCGTTGAATCCATATTGCTGCCGATACGCCTGAGCTTGCACGAGCAACATCTTTTTTGCCAGGCCATAGGGTGCATTGGTTTCTTCCGGATAACCGCTCCAAATATCGTCTTCGCGAAATGGAACCGGAGTGAACTTTGGATAGGCACAAATGGAACCCACGGCAACAAACTTGCGAACACCGCAGCGGCGGGCTTGTTCCATCAATTCGATGCCCATAATGGTGTTGTCGTAAAAATAGCGTCCAGGATTCTTTTGATTCGCATCAATACCGCCAACCACTGCCGCCAAATGCACAATGACGTCGGGCCGAGCGACGTCGAGTAAATCGGAAACGTCGGATTGCTTGCGGAGATCGTATTGTGCGCTGCGGGGCACGAAGATAGATGCGGGCTCGTAAGGTTCCAGCGCCCGGCAAACCCAGTGGCCCAGAAAGCCCGCTCCACCTGTCACCACGACGCGTTGATCTCGCAATGAATTCATAGAGCGAACCAGGTTATTAGCGCGCGTTGACTCAGGTGGGCATCAACCGAAGAAATTTTTGAGGCGGGGGGCCATTCTCGTGGAAAATGGCCCGCGGTGCCAAGAGCGGTTACGCCGGTAAACGACGCCCAGGGCCAACTTGAAACGTCAAAAGAGATGGGAAAGGAACCGTTAACGATCGAAAGCTAACTGTGAAGTAATAGGCTAACGACGAATCACATCCCGCGATAAGCGATGCAAATCAAGACGGTATCGGATTTTGTGCGTGACCCGCAGCGATTTGTTTTTCAGCAAAGCCACCGCGCGGCGCGGTGGATGGAAGATGAAATATCGAACGGATCGAGATTCACGAGCCACGGGAGTTTTGGCGGTTGTGAAGATGCGATGGAACAGTGCTAGCACTTTTTCAAGATCAACCGTTTCGTTCGTGCGCTCCTGCGGATACCACGGTTGCCGCAAATAGTTGCAGTATAGTTCGTCGTCTTGATCGA
>DASXPQ010000246.1:0-4634 GCA_036493575.1 Pirellulales bacterium | reverse complement strand
CAAACCGGCTTGGATCGTCGCTACATCAATCGTTATCCGCACGAATTCTCCGGCGGCCAACGGCAACGAATCAGCATCGCCCGCGCATTGGCGCTCAAGCCAAAATTTGTCGTACTGGACGAGCCGATTTCCGCGCTCGATGTCTCCATTCAATCGCAAATCATCAATCTGCTCGTGCAGCTTCGCGAGGAATTGAAGCTCACTTACCTCTTTATTTCGCACGATCTCTCGGCGGTAGAATACATCAGCGATCGCGTGGCTGTAATGTATTTGGGCGAAATCGTGGAGCTGGCCGACAGCCGCGCGCTCTACCGCCATCCGCTGCATCCCTACACCCATGCGCTCTTGTCCAGTGTGCTATCGCTGGACCCGGCCCGCCGCCGTAAGCGAATTCTTTTGGAAGGCGACGTCCCCAGCCCTATCAATCCGCCTAGCGGTTGCCGTTTCCATCCCCGCTGTCCGCTAGCCATGGACGTATGCCGCACGACATCACCGCCGGAGCTGAATTTGACGAGCAGCGGCCGCATTAGCGAATCGGCATCCCCCGCGCATGGCCAAAGCGCACGTGGCCAAAGCACGATGCACATGATCCGCTGCCATGCTGTGGAGCAAATCGTCCAGCAAGGCACGCCAGACACGACCCAAATCAGTCAGATGATCGCCGAGCAAATCGCGGCAAAGCAGGCAACCGCCAAACAAGAGCCGATTGGCGTCTGAATTGAAATCCCGCTCTCGAAAAGCGCCGCTAAGAATTCCCTGCCGTGGAACTAGCAGAATCTTCTGCAATCAACTCGTCGACCAATTGCTGGGCATCCGCCGTCATGGTCGATATCCGCAAATTCCACAGCGAATGATAGATACCCGTCGAATCAAACACTTCCACGGGAAAGCACGCCAAAATGGCGCCGGCAATCCGGCTGTTCAAATCGGCATTGGGCGTCACCGATTGCAAGAACGGTTCAAACGTTTCCTGCAGCGAAGCCGCAACCAGGCTCCAAGCTCGCTTACGTACGCCCGGTTGTCCGGAGTCGTTAAAATTGTGGGAAAACTCTTCAGCCCGCGCGGCGTCGTGAGCAAAATCAGCCATACGCACCGCCGAGCCTAGGCTGCCCAACAGCAAATCGGTCCAGCGCTCGGTGAGCCGTCGAAGGCGATTCAATTCGTATCCGGGCCCGGAAGCCGCATACTGATGGCAGGAAATGATGCCCAACACCCGATTCGAAGCTTCCAATTGGCCGGCCAGCACGTTGGCAGCCACCGGCTGTGCTTCGCTGCTGCCGACCAAATAATCCACGGCCGTCAGCAAACTAGTCCACACGCGAGTGAGCATTTCGCTAATCAAAATTTCTTCGCACACTGTTTGTAATTTGCGCGCTGCGGAAGAAGGCTCCCCACGATTGCTAAACGCTGGAGTTTGCGCCTGCCGCAAATCTCGATTCCAGCGGTCCAATCGACACTTGGAAACGGTCCAGTATTGTGCCAGCGCCGTTTCGGGAACCTGCCGCGCACTGCTTAACAGCACCGGCCCCTGTGCGGCGGCGAAAGCGGCTAAATCGATAAGCTCGCGGGCTTGCATGAAAATCTAATTTGCCAGTATCACCATCACGTGTCACCCATTGAGCGTGCAGCATTGCTCGCTCGCACCCGTAGGGTTAAAAGGCTTTGCAGCCTTACTTCTTCAGCAAGCGGCGGAAGAGCCCGAGGGGACAAAGGCTCTAACCGCCGCTGCTGTAGAAGTGGATCTGGGGGAAGATCCATGGGGGAAAGGAGAATCTCAATCCATTGCACGACCAATGCCGAACTTCGCCGCACTCGCACTGTAAAACACCCAACCAATAACTGGCAAACAAGTTAGCTTGAAACGTAGCAGCAATTTCACGCACGCGCCCAATTCCAAATGTTGCCTGTAACCAACGGCCCGTAAGATTGGCGCTGCCAAGAAGCAACACGCCTGCCAAGGAAAAGCTAATTACATGCAAAGGGACCGCTACAGTATTCCGCCGCCGTACTTACTGCGGCCGCACTTGGCTCGGCACAATCACCGCATCGTCCGAATTCAGGCCCGGGGCCACTTCGTGATGCGCGTTGCTAAAGATGTCGTCCGATTCCGGACTTTGCTGTGCCGTCTTCAAGAAGCCCACATGGCCGTCGTCGAATAGCACGTTCTGTCCCTTGCCACCGTGATTAGGACTGTTGGCGCCATTTTGACCCGGACTATCGGCCACCACGGCAAAGCGTTCGCGGTGCTGATTGCGCGGCCGTTTGTAAGGACCTTGTCCGTCGTCACGGTAACCCAATGTGAAGCCATAGCTGCTCAATCGCGGCAAAATTTCCGCCAGTTGAGCGGCGCTCATCGCCTGCACTTCTTCAATCGTTGGCACGTGATACTGCGGATCATCCGCCAGCGGCGACGAAGGGCAAATCACTTCTCTATCCGGGATATATTTTTGCCCAACCAAGGTCGGGGCCCACATCCCGGCGGCATTCACTCGATCCTGCGGCTGCATCGTCGGGTAATACCCGCCGTTCTGCTGGCTGTAATGCGCGGCTGCCAAGCCAATATCTTTCAAATTGTTCTGGCACGCCAGCAATTTCGCTTGCAATTGGCTCTGATAAACCTTCGGCAGCAAAAACACTCCTACAGCCGCCGCAATCGCTCCGGCTACCGATAACTCCAGCCAGGACCAACGCCGCGAAACTTTACCGCCGCGGACCGGGGACAACGCTGCTGGCATGACTTCGGCCCGTGAAAATACATAATCGCAGCAGCGTTGTGCCAGGCCGGCAGGAGGTTCGTGATGCGGTTGATCGGCCGCCAGCGGCTGTAAACCGCGCTGGACCAATTCCAACTCGCGGCGTAGCGTTTCGTCATGCTGCAGCGCTTCCTGGACCAACCGATGCTCCGCCTCATCGTGGGCGCCAAGCAAATAGCCAATCAAATGGTCGCGGTTCGGATTACTCATGATCGCTCGGATGATTCTGAATCCAGGCTTCGTTCAATTTCAATATGGCGGCGTGCATCCGGCTCTTCACGGTTCCCACGGGAATATCCAGCACGGCGGCGGCTTCCCGATATTTCAGTCCCTGGTAGTACACCAACAATATTGCTTCCCGCAACGACTCAGGCAATTTCGCAATCGCCTGTTGCACCCACTGCCGGCGTTCATCTAGTTCTATGTTTTCTGTGGCATCTGGTTCGCTGCTGGTCAGCAAATCTAACAGCGAACCGACACTATCTTGCGCCTCGCTACTGTGTCCCCGGCGATCCAGGCTTACCATCTTGTGCCGCTTGTTGCGGCGCTGTGCATCAATCGCCTGGTTCGTGGCAATGGTGTACAGCCACGGACGCACTTTGCGTCCTTCCTCAAACTGCTCCGCCTTGAGGTACAGCTGCAGGAATGTCGCTTGGAACACGTCTTCTGCCAATGTGGCGTCGCTCAGATAGCGGCGCAAATAGCTGTACAACTCCCGTTCATAACGATGGACTAACTCCTCAAACGCCTCCCGAGTCTTATGCAGCCGATGCGCCAACAACAACTCTTCGTCGGTCTTCCGGGCCCATACTCCCGACCCGGCATCAGCTGACTGGATATCGATGGCACTACTCATTTTATTACGGGCCTGCGGCGCAACAGTTCGTTTAGACACCGAGGTAGTTGGGGGGCAGAGTTTGGCCCAAAACCCCCCTGGCAAAGCACGAGCATTATACATGTCATTTCCCTTCTGTCCGACTCACTCACGAAGCGCACACGATGAGTAAGATGAGTTGAAATGACCTCGCTTCCCGAAGGTCGGACCTGTCCGGCCCCCAGGAATGCAAGTGCTGTGCCTGCCAAATGTTTCGGTCAAAGGGCCGCCCGCCCCTCACCGCTTGCATCGCTGCAAAACGTTTCCGCCCTGCGTATTCCGGCACCTTTATTTCATCATAGCCCACTGGGCGGCATTAGCCGCTCAATCCCGTTTGGACCGTTTGTAGCGCCTTTCCCCGCCATTTTGCCGAATCGGCAGTCCCGAATTGAGACAAAATGTGGGGGCAAAAAATCTGCCCATTACCTAACCAGCCAGCACTCCGTCGAGCAGCTTGTAGCTCATTTCCATTCCGTCAGTCATGCCAGTCGAAAACGCCGCGTCGCGGTCTTCTTTCGAGGCAAACTTGATACAGGTCGCCACGCTCGTCACTCCGTTAGCTTCGTCAAACGTAACGGTAACCACCGCACCTTCCTGCCCCATCGAATCGCTTAAGTCGCCCGCGTCGTAGTCTTGCGTATGCACGAGTTTGGAGTGCGGCGTAACTTCTTGAAACTCTCCACTGAATCCAAACTCTTTGCCATCCTTGTCACCTCGCCAGCGCCATCGATACTTCCCGCCGACGCGGACATCCATTTCGCAGATTGGCATCGACCAACCAGGCGGCCCCAGAAGCCAACGACGCACCAATTCCGGTTCCGTATACGCCTGCCAAACAAGTTTGGCAGGCGTATCGAAGCTGCGTTTGACCAGCACTTCTGTATCGGACGGCGTACTCGCTTCCGCGGGTTTCATTTCTTTCGCTCCTTTTTCTGTGCTCGCTTCAACTCAGTTAGTAAGGCATCGAGACGCTTGTAGTTGCCTTCCCAAATCGCTTGAACTTGCTC